>NZ_JBQTCJ010000053.1:0-35229 GCF_052380005.1 Salinarimonas sp. NSM | reverse complement strand
GCCCGGGCATGGCCGGCTGGCCCGGCATCGGCATCTGCGCGCCGCCGGGGCGCTGGGCCGGCCGCGGCGGGGCGCGGCCGATGCCGCTCTCCACGACGACGTCGTTGGGCCCGCCGATCAGCAGCAGGTGCTCGACGCCGTCGCGGCGCAGGAGCACGAGCTGGCGCTGTCGGTCGAGGTCGTAGACGTCGACGATGCCGAGGCGCGGCTGCTTGGAGCGGCCCGCGGCGAGGCCCTGGCCGTTCACCCGCCGGCCCAAGAGCCGCGGCGCCAGCCAGGCGAACAGGGCGAGCAGCCCCATCACCACGGCGAACGCGATCAGGTACTGGACGATGGAGGTGTTCTCGAAGCCGAGCATGGCAGGTCGTCGCGCTCTCTACTGAACGGCGTCCCGTCGCGTCGCCGACCGGGCGCGAGATCCCGTCCGGCGGCCTCGATGGGCGCGCGAGTTGTCCGCGCCCGGGAGCGCGGCATGCACCATAACCGTCGCGCGGTTAACACGAAACCACCAGACGGTGGCAGTCCTTTAACGCGCCGTTAACCAACATGCCGGCAAATTTTGCCCAAGGCGGGGCCGGATTCGTCCGAGATCGTCCCTCGCCGAAACCCGAGCCCGCGGCCGCCCCCGCCGCGACGCACCCGGAGCGACCCCCGTGACCGCCACCGGCCTGCCTCTCCTCGAGATGCTGAAGACGCGCATGCACTGGCACCAGGCGCGCCAGAAGCTGCTCGCCGAGAACGTCGCGAACGCCGACACGCCGGGCTTCGCGCCACGCGACGTCGCCGAGCCGCGCTTCGGGCGCGACGGGCGGGGCGTCTCCGCGGCGCTCGCCCCGGCGCGCACGAGCCCGCTGCATCTGGCGGGCTCCGCCGATCCGCGCGCCGCCGCGCAGGTCGACGGCGCGCGCTTCGAGGTTCGCCCGTCCGGCAACGCCGTGAGCCTCGAGGAGGAGATGCTGAAGGTCGCGCAGAACCAGTCCGACTACCAGCTCGCCGCCTCGCTCTACGAGAAGAACCTGGCGATGCTGCGCACGGCCATCGGCCGGCGCTGAGTGAAGGAGCGCGCGCATGGACTTCCTCAAGACGATCGCGGTGGCCGCCTCGGGCCTCAAGGCCCAGTCGGGGCGCATGCGGGTCATCGCCGAGAACATCGCCAACGCCGACTCCACCGCGGCCGCCCCGGGCGCCGACCCGTACCGCCGGCGCATCCCGACCTTCGTCGAGAAGCTCGACCGCGAGCTCGGCGTACGCACGGTGACGCTGGGGCGCGTGCGCGAGGACCAGAGCGAGTTCCGCACCCGCTTCGACCCCGGCCACCCGGCGGCGGACGCGGACGGGCAGGTGAAGCTGCCCAACGTGTCCTCGCTCGTCGAGAGCATGGACATGCGCGAGGCGCAGCGCAGCTACGAGGCGAACCTCAACCTGGTCAACGCCACGCGCCGCATGCTCTCGCGCACCATCGAGATCCTGCGCGCCTGAACCCTCGAGGAAGGTAACGCATCATGGCCACGAACATGTTCGCCGCCAACGCCTACGCCTCGATCCAGGGGCTCTCGCCGGGCCTCGGGCAGGGCGGCGCGGCGGGGCGCATCGGGGGCGCCGCCGGCGCCGAGCGCCCGGACTTCGCAGCCCTCGTCCAGGGCGCCGTCGGCTCCGTCGCCGAGGCGGGCCGCGCCGCGGAGGCCCAGGCGAGCGCGGCCGCCGCCGGCCGCGCCGACGTCGTCGACGTCGTCACCGCGGTGGCCGAGAGCGAGGCCGCGCTCAACACGCTCGTCGCCGTGCGCGACCGCGTCATCCAGGCCTACGAAGAGATCATGCGCATGCCGATCTGACGGCGGCGCGAGCACCACGATCACCTGCAGAAAGCGTACTCCATGACCGGCATGGCCATCCTCGACATCGCCCGCGACGGCATCATGACCTTCTTCAAGGTCGGGGCGCCGGTGATGCTGGTCGCGCTCGCCGTCGGCGTCGTGATCTCGCTCCTCCAGGCACTCACCCAGCTCCAGGAGCAGACGCTCGTCTTCGTGCCCAAGATCATCGCCGTGTTCGTCTCGCTCTTGATCATGCTCCCCCTCATGAGCGACGCGCTCGCGGGCTACATGCACCGTGTCGCCGAGCGCATCGTCGCGGGCGGGTGAGGTGGCCGCGGTCGCGAGCCGGGCGGTCGCGCCCGTCGCGCCCGTCGCGCACGGGCCGCGCGCGCGGCCCGCGAATCTCGTATCGTGCCCGCTCATGGAGCTGCTCTCGCCCGCCGTCGCGACGACCTTCCTCCTCGCCTTCGCGCGGGTGGGCACCCTCGTCATGCTGCTGCCGGGGCTGGGCGAGCAGCTGATCTCGCCGCGCGTGCGCCTCGCCTTCGCGGTCCTGCTGACGATCGTCGTCTATCCCGCCGTGCGCCCGCTGGTGGAGCCCGCCGGCGGCGTCGCCGGGGCGGCGACGCTGTCGCTCCTGTTCGGGGAGATCCTGGTCGGGCTCGTGCTCGGGCTCGCGGTGCGGATGGTCGTGGGCGCGCTGCAGACCGCCGGCACCATCATAGCCCAGCAGATGGGGCTGGGCTTCGCCATGACGGTGGACCCGTCGCTCGGCGGCCAGCAGACGGCGATCGCGAACTTCCTGACGCTGCTCGCCATCACGCTCATCTTCGTCACCGACCTCCACCACCTCGCCATCGCCGCCGTGCGGGCGAGCTACGACATGCTCCCGCCCGGCGGGCTGCCGGAGAGCGGCGACGTCGCCCGGCTCGGCATCGAGGCGGTGGGGCGCGGCTTCGCGCTCGCGGTGCAGATCTCCGCGCCGTTCATCGTCTTCGCGATCCTGTTCAACCTGGGGCTCGGCGTGCTCTCGCGCCTGATGCCGCAGCTCCAGGTGTTCTTCCTGGCGCTGCCGGCGACCATCCTCGGCGGCTTCATCGTGCTCGCCATCGTGGTCGGCGTGATGATGAGCGTGTTCCTCGAGAACCTGCGCGCCTTCCTGTCCACCATCTCCGGCCTGTAGAGGGGAGGGCGGCATGGCGGACCAGGACACCGAGAACGACGATCGCACGGAAGAGCCGACCCCGCGAAAGCTCGAGCAGGCGATCGAGAAGGGCGACGTCGCCAAGAGCCAGGAGATCACGACCTTCTTCGTGCTCGGCGGCTTCACGCTGGCGGCGCTGCTCGTCTCCGGCTTCAGCGCCGAGCGGATCTCGAACGGCATCACGGGCTTCCTAGCCAACGCCCATCAGGTCACCGACGGCGCCGGGCATCTCTCGGTGATGCGCGACGCGATCGTCACCGTGCTGATCGCGCTCGCGGCGCCCTTCGCGATCTTCATGGTCGCGGGGCTCGTCGGCGGCGGCATGCAGCATCGCCTCTTGTGGACCGTCGAGCCGCTGACGCCCAAGCTCGACCGCATCAGCCCCATATCCGGCTTCAAGCGCGTCTTCGGCATGGAGGCGCTCGTCAACTTCGCCAAGGGCCTGCTCAAGCTCGCCATCATCGGCACGCTGGTCGCCGTGATCCTGTGGGGTGAGCGCGCGCGCGTCGACACGCTGGTGCAGGAGGACCCCACCCTGCTCTTCGTCGAGGTGAAGGACCTCTCGGTGAAGCTGCTCGGCGGCGTGCTGGCGCTGTTCTTCTTCGTCGCGGTGGGAGACTTCCTCTACCAGCGCTTCTCCTGGATGAAGCGCCAGCGGATGACGCGCCGCGAGGTGAAGGAGGAGTTCAAGCAGTCCGAAGGCTCGCCAGAGGTGAAGGCGCGCCGGCGCCAGCTGCGGATCGAGCGCGCCCGCCAGCGCATGATGGCGGCGGTGCCGCAGGCGACCGTCATCGTCACCAACCCGACGCACTACGCCGTCGCGCTGAAGTACGAGAAGGGCATGCCCGCGCCGATCTGCGTCGCCAAGGGTGTCGACGCGCTGGCGCTGCGCATCCGCGAGAAGGCGCGCGAGCACGACGTGCCCATCGTCGAGAACCCGCCGCTCGCCCGTGCGCTGCACGCGACCGTCGACATCGACCGGGAGATCCCGGTGGAACACTACTCCGCCGTCGCCGAGGTCATCGGTTACGTCTTGCGGCTCAGGCGCCGTCGGGCATAACCGCTCGAGCGACGAGAACAGGCGACACGCACATGGCTCAGACGAGCGACAAGCCGCAGCGGGCGATCGAGCGCAGCGAGACGCCGGGGAAGATCTGGCTCCTCGTCGTCCTCGCGCTCGTGCTGCCCGGCGCCTTCTTCGGCCTCTCCTTCGTCACGAGCGAGCAGGCCCAGCCGCTGATCACGGCGCTGCTCGCGCTGCTCGCCATGGCCGGCGTGTTCTTCATCACGGCCTACGCCATCGGCGCGTTCGGCTTCTCCGCGCAGGGCACGCGCAACGACCTGACGAAGGCGATGGCGGATTCCTCGTCGGAAGGCCACGTGGTGGTCGAGGGGGACGGCCGCATCGCCTACGCCAACGAGGCCTACCTCTCCTTCGCCGGCGCCACGGAGCTCGCGGAGATCAAGACCGTCGAGCGCCTCTTCCTGGGCGCGCCGGAGGTCTCGGAGGCGATCTACCGCCTCGCCCAGGCGGCGCGCGAGGAGCGTGCGCTCGCCGAGGAGATCCGCCTCTCACCGGCGCTCGGCGGGCGCGGCGAGTACGGCTGGTACCGCGTGCGCGTGCGCCCGCTGCCGCGCCCCGGCGCCAAGCCCGCGGTGCTCTGGTCGATCGCCGACGTGACGCACGAGCGCGAGCGCCACGAGAACGTCTTCCAGGAGCTCCAGCACGCGATCGACTATCTCGATCACGCGCCGGCGGGCTTCTTCTCGGTCGAGCCGGACGGCTCCGTCGCCTACATGAACGCCACGCTCGCGGCCTGGCTCGACCACGACCTCGCGAAGGTCGGCTCGGGCGGACTCGCGCTCGAGGACATGGTGCCTCCCGACGTGGCGACGCTGCTCGCCTCCGTCGAGGGTGCGCCCGGCGAGGTGCGCACCGAGATCTTCGACATCGACATGACGCGCCGGGCCGGCCAGGCGCTGCCCGCGCGGCTCTACCACCGCGTCGCCTTCGGCATGGAGGGCGAGCGCGGCGCTTCGCGCACGCTGGTGATCAACCGCTCGGCCGGGGAGGAGGGCTCGGCGGACGCCCAGCGCGCGGCGGAGGTGCGGTTCGCGCGCTTCTTCAACAACACGCCGATCGCCATCGCGGCGCTCGGCCGGGAGGGCCGCATCCTGCGCGCCAACGCCCCCTTCGTGCGGCTGTTCGGCACGATGCCGCGCGCCGAGCCCGGCGGCGAGGAGCCGCGCCTCGTCCAGCGGGTGCTGGAGCGCGACCACGAGGCGCTCGCGGGCGCGCTCGCGGCCGCCGAGGGCGCGCGCGCGGCCGAGCCCGTCGAGGTCGGGATCGTCGGGCCGGGCGAGCGCTCGGCGCGGATCTGGACGAGCCCCGTCAACGAGACGGACGGGGAGGGCGAGGTCGCGATCGTCTACGCGCTCGAGACGACCGAGCAGCGCCAGCTCGAGACGCAGTTCGCCCAGGCGCAGAAGATGCAGGCGGTGGGCCAGCTCGCCGGCGGCGTGGCGCACGACTTCAACAACGTGCTCCAGGCGATCATCGGCTATTCGGACCTGCTGCTGGCCAACCACAGGCCCACCGACCCGGCCTTCCAGGACATCATGCAGATCAAGCAGAACGCGAACCGGGCCGCGAGCCTGGTGCGCCAGCTGCTCGCCTTCTCGCGCCGCCAGACGCTGCGACCCGAGGTGCTCGACCTCGGCGAGACCATGTCCGACCTGACCATGCTCCTCAAGCGCCTCCTCGGCGAGCGCGTCGAGCTCGACCTGCGCCACGGGCGCGACCTGTGGCCGATCCAGGCGGACGTGCACCAGCTCGAGCAGGTCGTCATCAACCTCGCGGTGAACGCCCGCGACGCCATGCCCGACGGTGGGCGTCTGACGATCCGCACCGCGAACGTGCAGGCCGAGGAGGCCGCCCGTCTCGAGCGCCCCGGCATGCCGGCGGCGGACTACGTCCTCATCGAGGTCGCCGACACGGGCACCGGCATCCCGCCCGAGGTGATGGACAAGATCTTCGAGCCGTTCTTCACCACGAAGGAGATCGGCAAGGGCACCGGGCTCGGCCTCTCGACCGTGTTCGGCATCGTCAAGCAGTCGAACGGCTTCGTCTACGTCGATTCGACTCCGGGCGAGGGCGCCTCCTTCAAGGTCTACCTGCCGCGCCACGTGCAGACCTCCGCCGAGGTGGCGGCGGCTCGGCTCGGCCCCCTCGCGCGCTCGAATCCCGACCTCACCGGCCACGGCGTGGTGCTCCTCGTCGAGGACGAGGACCCCGTGCGCGCCGTGAACTCCCGCGCGCTCAAGGCCCGCGGCTACACGGTGCTCGAGGCCGCCTCCGGCGTCGAGGCGCTCGAGGCGATCGCGGGGTCCGAGGCGCCGGTCGACCTCGTCGTCTCCGACGTGGTGATGCCGGAGATGGACGGGCCCTCGCTGCTGCGCGAGCTGCGCAAGACGCATCCCGACCTCAAGGTCGTGTTCGTCTCCGGCTACGCCGAGGACGCCTTCAAGAAGAACCTCCCCGAGGGCGAGGACTTCGCCTTCCTGCCCAAGCCCTTCACCTTGAAGCAGCTGGTGGAGACGGTGAAGGAGACGATGGGGCGGTGAGGGGGCGGCGGCGCGCGCCGCCGCGGCGTGAGGACGGGGCGCGGACGACGCGGCCGGAGCGTCCCGTATCCCGAGCCGACGTTTCCTGTGGACGCCGCGGCGATGCGCGGGCGCGGACGACCCATGGCGGCCGGGACGCATCCTCGCGTGGGACCGGTGTCCCGGGCGTGGGCGCACGCTGCGCAAAGCCTTGCGCGCCGGGCTCGGCGGAAGGGTCGCGGATTTTTCGTTCCCTTTTCGTTTTGGCTCTTGCGTGTGAGAACGAAGCGCGTACATTGCTGGGGTCGACGCCGCGTTGAGATTCGTCTCCACCCCGTGCAATAAGGGATTCGCGAAATGGCTCAGACCTCGCTGAGGCTGGTGGAAGGCTCCCCCATGGACAAGGACAAGACGAAGGCGCTCGACGCGGCGCTCTCGCAGATCGAGCGTGCGTTCGGCAAGGGCTCGATCATGCGGATGGGCAAGAACCAGCCGCTCGTCGAGATCGAGACGGTGTCGACGGGCTCGCTCGGGCTCGACGTCGCGCTCGGCGTCGGCGGGCTGCCGCGTGGGCGCATCGTCGAGATCTACGGGCCGGAATCCTCGGGCAAGACGACGCTCGCGCTCCACACGATCGCCGAGGCGCAGAAGAAGGGCGGCGTGTGCGCGTTCGTCGACGCCGAGCACGCGCTCGACCCGGTCTATGCCCGCAAGCTCGGCGTGCAGCTCGACGACCTGCTGATCTCCCAGCCCGACACCGGCGAGCAGGCGCTCGAGATCACGGACACGCTGGTGCGCTCGGGTGCCGTGGACGTGCTCGTGGTCGATTCGGTCGCGGCGCTCACGCCCCGCGCCGAGATCGAGGGCGAGATGGGCGAGGTGCAGCCGGGCCTCCAGGCGCGCCTGATGTCGCAGGCGCTGCGCAAGCTCACCGGCTCGATCTCGCGCTCGAAGACGATGGTGATCTTCATCAACCAGATCCGCATGAAGATCGGCGTCATGTACGGCTCGCCGGAGACCACGACGGGCGGCAACGCGCTGAAGTTCTACGCCTCGGTGCGCCTCGACATCCGCCGGGTCTCGACGCTCAAGGACCGCGACGAGGCGATCGGCAACCAGGTGCGCGTCAAGGTCGTCAAGAACAAGGTCGCGCCGCCGTTCAAGCAGGTCGAGTTCGACATCATGTACGGCGAGGGCATTTCGAAGGTCGGCGAGCTGCTCGATCTTGGGGTGAAGGGCGGCATCGTCGAGAAGTCCGGCGCCTGGTTCTCCTACGACAGCCAGCGGCTGGGCCAGGGGCGCGAGAACGCCAAGACCTTCCTCAAGGACAATCCCGACGTCGCCAAGCGCATCGAGGACGCCATCCGCCAGAATTCCGGCGTGCTGGCCGACCGCATCCTCGACGAGGCGACCCCCACGGCCGATGACCTGGACGAAGGCGAGGCCTGACGCATGCTCCCGCGCCTCCCGCCCCCTTGGGGCGGGGACGATCCGCGCAGCGGATCAGGGGCGGGGTCCGTGCGGGCGATGTCGCCCGCCCCAGGTAGGGGGACCTCGCGAGCAGGATCGGTCGAGGCGCATCGTGCGCGCCGGTCTCGTCCGCACGCGAAGGGGGAGCGACCCGCGAGGCCCGCAGCCGTGTGCCGTCAGCGAGCGACGACCGGGGCGGTCTCCGGGGTGCCCGCCGGGACGGCAGCCGGCGCGGCCGCCTGATCGGCGTCACTTCGCCGCGCGCGCCACCCCTCGAGCAGGGTGGGGCGCAGCGCGTCGATGCGCGGAAGGGCGGCGTCGCCGATGGGCGGCGGGGGCGGGGGGACCGCGCCGGGCCGGAACCCCAGCTCGGCGAAGGGCGCGAGCAGCTTCGCATCGCGCGCCAGCACGTGAACCGGAACGGCGCGCGATGCGTCCTCCCCGGTGATCAACGGTGCGGGCTGGTGATCGCCCATGACGATCACGACGGTGTCCGGCGAGAGCCGCTCGGAGACGAAGGCCGCCACCGCGTCGATGGAATGCGCGACCGAGCGCGCGTATTGCACGCGCACCGCCTCGGGATCGCGCCACACCTCGCGGGGATGCGGCGCGTCGTCGGTCCAGCGGCGGTAGATGGCGCCGTCCCCCAGCGCCTCCCAGGGCACGATCTCGGGTACGGGCAGCCAGGGGGCATGGCTCGAGATCAGCGCGGCCAGGGCGAAGAGCGGCGGGCGACCGGGCGTGTCGAGCTCCGCGCGGGCGAGGTGGTCGAGGGCGAACTGGTCGGGCACGATCCCCCAATAGAAAACCGGCCCGGCATAGCCCATGTCCTGCGCCTCGTAGGTCGCCTCGTAGCCGAGGAGCTGGCCCTCGGGCCAGGGCATCGTGATCGCCGGCATCGACTGCACGGTGCGATAGCCCGCGCCCGAGAAGTCGTCGACGAGCGTGCGCGGGGCCTCCGAGAGGAAGAGTGCGTAGAGTGTCTGGTCGTCGATGAACCGACCCGACGAGACGCTGGCGTGGTTGAGCCAGGACTGCCCGCCGGCGCTCGCGGCGACGAGCCGCCCCGAGGCGAGCGAGAAGCCGGCCTCGCGCGCCAGCGCCTCGAAGGTGGCGAGGCGGGGGCCGACGACCCGTGCGTAGGCCGGGTCGTCGAGCGCGGTGACGCCGTAGCTCTCGATGAAGATCACGACGACGTCGCGCCCGTCGAGCGCACCGAGGATCTCCGCCTCCGGGATGCCGTCCGCGGCGTCCTGCCCGAGATCGGCGCGAAAGGCGGCGCGCCGGCCGAGCGCGACGACGAGGCCCTGCGCCTGGAGCGCCACCGTCAGGCTGGCCGAGCCGCCGACCGGGCGCCATCCGGGCCGGCCCTCGAGAAGGGTCTTCTGCCCGCCGTAGAGCGCGAGCGCGCCGGCGCCGAGAGCGTACATCGCCAGCCGCGCATGCGGCGCCGCGAACAGCTCGGCCAGGCGCGACAGGCCCCAGGCGAGAGCGGCCCACAGCGCGGCGAGACCGATGAGCAGCCCCGCCACCGCGCCCCAGGCCCGCACGGGGCCGAGCAGCGTGCGCGCGACGTCCATCGTCGCCGGCAGGAGCGAGACGTCGAGATAGAGGTTGAGCGGGCGGTCGACGACCGAGCGCGCGGTGAGATCGGCGATGCGAATCGCCACCAGCACGACGAGCACAGCCGCGAGGGCGTGCACCAGCCCCCGCGGCACCCGCCCGAGCCGCGCGCGCACGAGCGCGACCACGGCGAAGGCGGCCCCCACCTCCAGGGCGAAGCCGAGGTGGAAGGCGCCGAGCAGCGCGTCCGCGAACGGCGGCAGGTTCACGGCGAGGCTCGCCACGAACCAGGCCGCCAGGAGGATCGCCGCCGCCGCGAGCGGCGTGGGGGGAACGCGCGTCATCGAAGGTCCTTCGCCGTCGAAGGGTGTCTACGCGCGAGAGGCGGGGGTGGATGGGGCGAAGTCAAGGCCGATGAAGTCGAGCGGCGATCACGAGCCGGCGTCGCGCGTCCCGTCGACGACCTCGATCCCGCACGCCCGCCCCGCGGCCGCGAGCCGTCGGTCGCAGGTGGCGAGCGGCAGGCGCTCGCGCACCGCGACCTCCAGGTAGGTCGCGTCGTAGATCGTCAGCGCATGAGCGGTCGCGAGCGCCCGGGTCGCTCCCCAGGCGTGCCGCGCGGTCGCCTCGTCGATTCGGATGCCCATCCGTTCCAGGCGAGACAGCGACGTCTCCACGAGGTCCGGCGTGCAGCGATTGCGCCGCACGGCCGTGGCGAGGGCATTGGCGACCTCGAGCTTCCAGAGCGAGGGTACGAGCGCGCCGGTAGACGGTATGCGCAGCAGCAGCGCGGTGCTCGTCGCCGTCTGCTCGTCCTCGAAGAACCAGGAGAGCGTCATGGAGCTGTCGAGGACGATCACGCGCCGCGCCGCCCTTCGTCGATGAGCTCTCGAATGCCGACGCCGTCGAGGCGCACTCCGGGGCGGGCGCGCAGGATCTCCTGCGCGGCCTCCATGGCATCGCGAATCTCGGCCTCCGACCGCGCCGGATGGATCACGACCGTGCCGTTCTCGACCGCGCACTCGACCTCGGCGCCCTTCGTCAGCCCGGCCGCGCGCGCGACCTCTGCGGGGAGACGGACGGCGAGGCTCTTGCCCCATTGCCCGATGGTGGATCTCGTCATCGCGACCTCCCGGTGGATCAGCGCGCGGCGGCGGGCGCTCCAGTGATATCTCTAGGATATCCCTCGCCCGTCCGCAAGGCGCCTCGGCACGCCCGCACGGGCTCGCCGACGCGCGGTGATTTTCTCGAACGCCGCCATCCGCTAAGCCTGTCGGCGTGCGCGGGCGCTCTCGCCCGCCGGGGGAGACGAGACGGCATGATCGACAAGATCGTCCCGACGCTGGAAGCGGCGGTCGACGGCATCCGGGACGGCGCGACGGTTCTCGTCGGCGGGTTCGGGACGGCGGGCATGCCGTTCGCGCTCATCGACGCGCTCATCGGCCAGGGTGCGAAGGACCTCACGATCGTCTCGAACAACGCCGGCAACGGCGACGGCGGCCTCGCGGCGCTGATCGCGGCGCGGCGCGTGCGCAAGGTGATCTGCTCCTTCCCGCGCCAGCACGACAGCTGGCACTTCGACCGGCTCTACCGCGCCGGCGAGATCGAGCTCGAGGTCGTGCCGCAGGGCAATCTCGCCGAGCGCATCCGCGCCGCGGGCGCGGGTATCGGCGCGTTCTTCACGCCGACCGGCTACGGCACCCTCCTCGCGGACGGCAAGGAGACGCGCACCATCGACGGGCGCGACTACGTGCTCGAGTACCCGATCCGCGCCGACGTCGCGCTGATCAAGGCGCGCGCCGGCGACCGGTATGGAAACCTCGTCTATTCGAAGACCGCGCGCAATTTCGGGCCGATCATGGCGAGCGCGGCCGCGCTGACGGTGGCGCAGGTCTCCGAGGTCGTGCCGCTCGGCGCGCTCGACCCGGAGAGCGTGGTCACCCCCGGCATCTTCGTCTCGCGGGTCGTCGTCGCCCACGAAGACACGCCCCCGTCCTGGTGAGGTCCCCGCCATGAACAAGCTCGACCGCGACGCCATGGCCGCCCGCGTCGCCCGCGACATTCCCGACGGGGCCTACGTCAACCTCGGCATCGGCCTGCCGACGCTGGTGGCGAACCATCTGCCGCCGGGACGCGAGATCGTGCTCCACACCGAGAACGGGCTCCTCGGCATGGGCCCGCGGCCCGCCGCCGGCGAGGAGGATCCCGAGCTCATCAACGCCGGAAAGCAGCCGGTGACGACCCTGCCCGGCGCGTCCTTCTTCCACCACGCCGATTCCTTCGCGATGATGCGCGGCGGCCACCTCGACATCTGCGTGCTCGGCGCCTTCGAGGTGTCTGTTTCGGGCGACCTCGCCAACTGGCACACCGGCAAGCCGGACGCGATTCCCGCGGTGGGCGGTGCGATGGACCTCGCGATCGGCGCCAAGCGCGTCTTCGTGCTGATGGAGGCGCTCACCAAGGAGGGGCGGCCGAAGCTCGTGCGCGAATGCGCCTATCCGCTCACGGGCCGCGCCTGCGTCTCGCGGGTCTACACGGACCTCGCAACCTTCGACATCGGTCCCGACGGGGTCGTCGCGCGCGATCTCGTCGCGGGGCTGGAGATCGACGCGCTGCGCCGGCTCATGGAGCTCGACCTCCGCGCCGGGTGACCCGGCCTCAGGCGTGCAGCGGCCCATCCTCCGGCGTGCCGAGGAAGTTGCCGTGGAAGCCGAAGGTGACGATCTCCGGCGCCTCCGCCCGCGCGATCTCCTCGAGCGTCGCCGCGTCCAGCACGAGCAGGTAGGAGCGCTCCGCCCGCGCATCGAGCACGACCGAGAGCAGCACGCCGTCGTCCTCGGCCTCGCTGCCGGGACGGCGCACCAGGACCGGCTCGCCGGGCCAGGCGCCGTCCTCGCGCCAGACGCGGGCGTTCGTCGCCGGGTCGCCGGCGAGGTCGATCTTGACGATCGAGTCGAGGAAGTCGGCGCCGGCCTGGCCGTTGCCCCAGACCCAGCGGTAGGGGCGACCCTGGTGGCGGGGGTAGTCGATGCGCGGCAGCTCGATCGGCGTGTCGGACAAGCTGCGAACCGTCACGTCGCCGCCGCCCGCGGGCAGCGTGAGCCGAACGAGCCGCCCGACCGCGCGCACCGGCTCGCTGCCGCGCAGGCGTGCGAGATAGAGCGCATCGATCACCGAGGCGTCGTCGTAGGCGACGAGGTCCACCTCGAGCGCGTCCTCGCGCTCCACCGCGTTGACGTGATGGAAGGCGAAGAGCGGCGGCGCGCTCCAGCGCCCCACCTGCGCGCCGGTCTCCTTGTCGAGAGCGGTCAGCGTCGTGCCACGCGTTGGATCCCAGCGATAGTTGCGGATGAAGGGCACCCCCGAGAGGTACAGGCGCAGCGGGTTCACGACGAAGGGGAACTCGGCCAGGATCAGCCGGCGCGCGCTCATGCCGAAGGAATGCATGTAGGACGGCCGCTCCACCGGGATGCGCGCCAGCTCGCGCTCGACGCCCGCATGGTCGACCGCGTGGACGTGGTAGGCCGAGCGCCGTCCGAAGGAGATCAGGTACGTGTAGGCGCTCGCGCCGTCGTGATG
Source organism: Salinarimonas sp. NSM (assembly GCF_052380005.1). NCBI lineage: Bacteria > Pseudomonadati > Pseudomonadota > Alphaproteobacteria > Hyphomicrobiales > Salinarimonadaceae > Salinarimonas > Salinarimonas sp. NSM. The sequence goes on along the minus strand of NZ_JBQTCJ010000053.1, from coordinate 21,996 downwards.
CGGATGCGCGGTGGAGACCGAGCCCTCCACGAAGGTGCTGAAATCGTGGATGCCGAGCGTCTCCAGCGTGTCCGGGTCGAAGCGCACCGGAAGCCGCGTCTCGGTGAGCGCGACGACGTCGCCGCCGATCCGGTTGACGCTGACGACCGCGTTGTCCGTGGTGGTGGGCTCGAGGATCGCCTGCACGCGCCCGAAAAGGCTGCGGCAGGGGTCGGTCGCGAACTCGGCGTGCACGATCCGGCCCGCTCGGGTCGCCTCCTCGTAGGCCCGCGAGCGCAGGAAGCGGCTGCGATAGGTCACCCGTCCGTCGGCGAAGGCGAAGCGGTGCAGCCGGGCGAGGCCGTCGAACCAGTGCGCGTAGCGCTGCTCGCCGACCTCGAACAAGGCCGGCGCGACCCGCAGCAGGACCCCCGAGAGCCAATCCGGCAGCGTGCCGCGCACGGGCAGCGCGACGTCCGCGACCTCCCGCGGCGTCGATCGGAAGCCGGCGGCATAGGGGGCCTCGTCGTCGGGCGATCTTCTCATGCGGATTGTCGACCTCGACCGAATCGGCGCTTTTCCCGTTCGCAGAAGCCGGAGCACCGCCGTGGAGGGTGGCACGGCGACGGCACGATTGGCCACACCCCCTCGACGATTCGACGCCTGCCGACTTTCGCGCGCGCCTTGATGCATGGTGCTCACGACACGGGTCGGCGCGTCGGTACCAGACCGTTCGCTCGGGCGACGAGCCAGGGCGGGCCGGCGCCCCGCACCGGGAGATGGGCTCCCGGCGCCATGTGGGCACATGCCTTGCCCGATCGATCGGAGGATGAGCGATGAAGTGGCTGCTGCCACGTCTGAGCTTGTCGCTGACGTTCCGCAGCGTGCGGAAGGCGAGTTGGTCCCTCGTCTTCCGCGTCTCGTTGGGAGCGTGAGCAAAACGAGAGGGGAGGGGAAACTCTCCTCTCTCACTCCGACCTCCAAATAGCACGTCAGCGAGCGTCGGCAAAAGAACGCTCGCACGCGTCACGCGATCATCGATGCCGCCTTGGTTTCGCCGCGCCCCGCGCGCAAAGCCGCGACCCATGCCGGGACCGTCCCGTACCCCCGCTCCGGCCCTCCCCGGATTTGACAATCGCACCCGGATTGCGGAGATGACCCGCGCCGCCGGAGCCGTTCGATGACGACACTCTCCCTCAACAGGGACGGAAGCTTTCCCAGGCCCGACCGCGGCACGCCCGGGGGGCGGATTCTCGCCTTCGCGGAGGGTGGGCACGGGCGCGCGGCCATCCTCCTGGTGCTGATCTGCCTCGCCTGCTTCCTGCCCGGCTTCGTCTCGCTCCAGCCGATGGACCGCGACGAGCCGCGCTACGCCCAGGCGACGAAGCAGATGCTGGAGACGGGCGATCTCGTCGACATCCGCTTTCAGGAGGAGGCGCGCCACAAGAAGCCCGTGGGCATCTACTGGATGCAGGCCGCCGCGGTCACCGCCGCCGAAGCGCTCGGTCTCGAGAATGCCCGCACGACGATCGCCGCCTATCGCATGCCCTCGCTCGCGGGCGCGATCGCGGCGACGCTGCTCACCTACTGGGCGGCACTGGCGCTGGCGCGGCGACGCGAGGCCTTCCTCGCCGCGGCCCTCGTCGGGGCCAGCGTGATCCTCATGGTCGAGGCCCGGCTCGCCAAGACGGACGCGGTGCTGCTCGCCTGCTGCGTGGCGACGATGGGGGCGCTCGCCCGCGCCTGGCTGGCGCGCGGGGCGGTGCGGCTGCCGACGGCCGTCTTCCTCGCCTTCTGGATCGGGATCGGCGTCGGGGTGCTGGTGAAGGGGCCGCTCGTGCTCTTCTTCGCGGGCCTGCCGGCGATCATGCTGTCGCTCCACGAGCGCTCGGCCCGCTGGCTCGTGGCGCTGCGCCCGCTGCCCGGCCTCGCGCTCGCGCTGGCGATCGCCGCGCCCTGGTTCGTGATGATCGCGCTGCGCTCGGGAGCCGATTTCTTCGCCGCCTCGGCGGGGCAGGACCTGCTCGGCAAGGTCGGCACGGCGCAGACCTACCATTGGGCGCCACCGGGCTTCTATATCCTCGCCTTCTTCGCCACGTTCTGGCCCGGCGCGCTGATGGCCGCGATCGGTGCCGAGTTCGCCTGGATCAACCGGCGCGCCCGCGAGGCGGCATTTCTCCTCGCCTGGGTCGTCCCCGCCTGGATCGTGCTCGAGCTCGTGCCGACGAAGCTGCCGCACTACACGATGCCGCTCTATCCAGCGCTGGCGATCGCGGCCGCGCTCGGCATCGGCCGGGGTTTCGTGGGTCCCTACAGGCGCCGCTTTCGTGTCTTCGGCTTCCTGCTCGCGCTCGTTCCCGTGGGCCTCCTGATCGGCCTGCCGATCGGGGCCTGGACGCTGGGCGATAGCCTGGGTGTCCGCGCCCTCGTCGCGCTCGCGATCGCGGCCGCCGTCGGGCTCCTCGCCTGGCGGCTTTGGGCGAAGGCGCGGGTCGAGGACGCCGCGCTCGCCGGGATCGGCTCGGCGATGGTGCTCGCGGTCGCCGTCTTCGGCCTCGCGCAGAAGGATCTCTCGGCGTTGAAGCTCTCGCAGAATCTCGCCGCCGCTGCGGAGCGTGCCGCCGCGAGCGCGCTTTCCTGCCCCGACCCGCGCGTGGGGACCATCGGCTACCGCGAGCCGAGCATCGTCTTCCTCGCCGGCACGGACCTCGTCATGCTCGACGGTCCGGAGACCGCAGCCCGCTTCATCGGCGAGGGCGATTGCCGCGTCGTCCTCGTGACGGAGGCGTTCGAGGTCGGATTCGGCCAGGCGCTCGCGCAGGCGGGCGTCGCGGCGGTCCAGGCGGAGCGGGTGCTCGGCTTCAACATCAACGGCGGAGACCCGATGGGCATCGGCGTCTACACGCGCGCCGGGGAGCGGCAGGGAGAGCGAGACGGGGAGGGCGCGCGATGAGCGGTCCCTCGAGCGCGGCTCCGGCCGATCGCGCGTCCGCGCCGGCGCCGGTTCTCTCCGTCGTCGTGCCGGTGAAGAACGAGGCGGGCAACATCCTCTCGCTCGTCGCGGAGATCGAGGCCGCCTGCGCGCCGCTCGGCGCGTTCGAGATCCTCTACGTCGACGACGGCTCGACCGACGCGACCGCGGACGAGCTCGCCGCCGCCGTGGCGACGCGCCCGCACCTGCGGGTGATCCGTCATGGGGCGAGCTGCGGCCAGAGCGCCGCGGTGCGCTCGGGCATCCGCGCCGCCCGCGCGCCGCTGGTCGCGACGATCGACGGCGACGGGCAGAACGACCCTGCCTTCATCCCCGCCCTCGTGGCCGCGCTCGAAGCCGCCGGCCCGCGCTGCGGCCTGTGCGCCGGCCAGCGCACGAGCCGAAAGGGGCGCTTCAAGGCGTTCCAGTCGCGCATCGCCAACGGCGTGCGCCGGCGCGTGCTGGCGGATTCCACGCGCGACACCGGCTGCGGGCTCAAGGTCGTGCGCCGCGACGTCTACCTGATGCTCCCGTATTTCGACGCGCTCCACCGCTTCATGCCGGCCCTCGTCGCGCGCGAGGGCTACGGCGTGGTGCACGTCGACGTGAAGGACCGCCCGCGCCTCGCCGGCACATCGAAATACGGCATGCTCGACCGGCTGTTCGTCGGCATCCTCGATCTCGCGGGCGTGTGGTGGCTGATCCGGCGCCGCCGGCGCATCGCGGACGCGCGGGAGGTTTCCGCGCGCCAGGTCGCCTCACCGGAGGCCGGCGCACGCGTCGCGTCCCAGGTTTCCCCCATCTCGGAAGGGTCGTCTCGATGATCGCCAACCTGATCAACGATCTGGGCGGGCGCCTGCACACGATCTTCATCGACAGCTTCGACACGGTCGTGCTGATCGGGCTGCTCGGCCAGCTCCTGTTCACGGCGCGGTTCGTCGTCCAGTGGATCGCGAGCGAGCGCGCGGGCCGGAGCGTCGTGCCGATCTCTTTCTGGTTCTTCTCGCTGGGCGGCGGCTTCATCCTGCTCGGCTATGCCGTCTACCGGCAGGATCCGGTCTTCATCATCGGGCAGGCGCTGGGCTCGTTCATCTACATCCGCAACCTGATGCTCATCGCCAGGTCGAAGCGCGAGACCCGCTCGCTGACCTCGTGAGCCGGGAGGCGCCACCGATGAGCGATCCACGCGGTACGCCCGCCTTCGCGACCGATCTCGACGAGATGCGCGCGCACGCCTGGCGGCAGCTGGCGCGCGGGGTGAAGGACCGGCGCTCGCCCTTCCACACCCCGACGGTCGCGACGATCGGGCTGGACGGGCGTCCGCGCCTGCGCACGGTCGTGCTGCGCGCGGCGGACGCGAGTGCCGGGCGGCTGCGCTTCCACACGGACACGCGGGCCGAGAAGGTGGCGGAGCTGCGGCGCGACGCCCGCATCGCGCTCCACGCCTACGATCCCGCCGGCAAGCTGCAGGTTCGCGTCGAGGGCACGGCGGTGCCGCACACGGACGACGGCTTCGCCGAGGAGGCATGGCGCGCCTCGCGCCCGGCGAGCCGGGCCTGCTACGCGACCGAGCCCGCGCCGGGCAGCGCGCTCGCCGCGCCCGACGGCTTCCGGCTGCCCGAGAGCGAGGAGGCGATCCTCGCCGGGCGCGGGCGGTTCTGCGCCGTCGAGATCGTCGCCGAGGCGATGGAGACGCTCTGGCTCGCCCACGCCGGCCACCGGCGCGCGCTGTTCTCGCCTGGGCCGGGCGGCTCCGTGGAGGGCACCTGGCTGGTGCCGTGAGGCTCAGCCGGCCGCCGCCTTCAGCCGCGCGAAGCCGGCGTCGAGGTCCTCCTTCAGGTCGGCCGGGTCCTCGAGGCCGATCGAGAAGCGCAGCAGCGGCCCCTCGTGGGCGAAGCGGGTGGCGGTGCGGTTCTTGTTGGGGTCGAAGGGAATGACGAGGCTCTCGAAGCCGGCCCACGAGAAGCCCATGCCGAACAGCCGCAGGCCGTCGAGCATCGCCGCGAGCGCGGGCGTCGGGACCGGCTCGAGCTCGACCGAGAACAGTCCGGACGAGCCGTGGAAGTCGCGCTTCCAGATCTCGTGGCCGGTGTGCTCCGGCATCGCCGGATGCAGGACGCGGCGGACCTCCGGGCGGGCGGAAAGCCAATGCGCCATGGCGAGCCCCTGCCGCTCCGCTTCCTCGAGCCGCAGGCTCATGCTGCGCATGCCCCGCAGCGCCAGGAACACGTCCTCCGGGCCGGCGCAGTTCGAGAACAGGTCGAAGGTCTTGCGCAGGCGCGGCCAGTGCTCGGCGTTGGCCGAGACCATGCCGAGCAGAAGGTCCGAGCCGCCGGACAGGTACTTCGTGCCCGCCTCGATCGCGAGATCCGCCCCGCGGGCGTGCGGCGGGTAGAGGAGCGGGGTCGCCCAGGTGTTGTCGATGACGACGCTCACGCCCTTCTCCCGGGCCGCCGCCGCCATCGTGGGCACGTCCTGCACCTCGAGGGTCAGCGAGCCCGGCGTCTCCAGGAACAGGACCCTGGTGTTCGGGCGGATCAGCGCGGCGATGCCCGCGCCGATCATCGGCTCGAAATAGGTGATCTCCACGCCGAGCCCGGAGAGCATCTCGTCGCAGAAGGCGCGCGTCGGCCAGTAGACGTTGTCGGTAACGAGGACGTGATCACCCGCCTTGACGAGGCTGAGCAGCGCCAGCGAGATCGCGCCGAGCCCCGAGGGGGCGAGCACCGTGCCGGCCGCGCCGGACAGCTCCGTCCACGCGTGCTCCAGCGCCTCCGTGGTGGGCGTGCCCCGGGTGCCGTAGACGTAGCGTCCCCGCCGGTTGACGAGATCGTCCATCGACGAAAAAAGGACGGTCGAACCCCGGTAGATCGGCGTATTCACGAAGCCGTGCTGCGTGGAGGGATCGCGTCCCGCGTGAACCAGCCGGGTGGCGGCTCTCCAGCTCGACCGTGCGTTTTCTTCCGTCATTTGCATCCTCGACTTGCATACCGCGCGGGCAACCGTTGCTTAGCATCTCGCGCGTCGTGAAAAAATACCCGATCTGGGTCCGCTCGCATGCTCAGGGGCACTTGACCGCGTCCGAACCGTGGCCTGAGATGCGGGGCGACGCGACCCGCGGGCGCTCGGCGATCGGGCGAAGGCGACATCGGCATTGACGCACGAGCTGGACAGCGCCAGAGAAGTGCCCGGGGCACCGACTTGCGAACGCAGCAGGGCGGATCGCGCCATCAGAGGGGCTGACTTGCTCGACGGGTCGGCGCACGAACCTTCCTTGGGAGAACGACAAGCATGAAGAAAGCGCTTACCACACTCGCCTTCGGCCTGGCCGCCGGCGTCGCCTTCACGGGCATGGCCGCCGCGCAGGAGACGCTCCAGCAGGTGCGCGACCGCGGCGAGCTGATCTGCGGCTCGAACACCGGCCTCGCCGGCTTCGGCGTGCCGGACGCCCAGGGCAACTGGACCGGGTTCGACGTGGACTACTGCCGCGCGCTCGCGGCGGCGATCTTCGACGACCCGAACGCGGTGTCGTTCATCCCGCTCTCGGCCAAGGACCGCTTCACCGCGCTTCAGGCGGGCGAGGTCGACGTGCTGTTCCGCAACTCGACCTCGACGATGTCGCGCGACACCTCGCTCGGCCTCGATTTCCCTGCGATCAACTACTACGACGGCCAGGGATTCATGGTGAACTCCGCGCTGGGCGTCACCTCGGCGCTCGAGCTCGACGGCGCCTCGGTCTGCGTGCAGCAGGGCACGACGACGGAGCTCAACCTGGCCGACTTCTTCCGCCGCAACAACATGGACTACGAGCCGGTCACGTTCGCCCAGTCGGTCGAGGCGGTCGAGGCCTACCTCAGCGGCCGCTGCGACGCGTTCACGACGGACGCCTCGGCGCTCGCCGCCGAGCGCCTGCGCGCGCCGACCCCGGGCGACCACGTCATCCTGCCGGAGATCATCTCCAAGGAGCCGCTCGGCCCGGTCGTCCGTCATGCGGACAACAACTGGGGCGACATCGTGCGCTGGCTGCACTACGCCCTGCTCGAGGCGGAGGAGTACGGCGTGACCATGGAGAACGCGCAGGAGATGCGTGACACGTCCGAGGCACCCGTGATCCGTCGCCTGCTCGGCGTCGAGGGCAACTTCGGCGAGATGATCGGCCTCTCCAACGACTGGGCCTTCAACGCCATCACCGCCGTGGGCAACTATGGCGAGGTGTTCGAGCGCAACATCGGCGAGGGCTCGCCGGTCGGCCTGAGCCGCGGCCTGAACGCGCTCTACACCGACGGTGGCCTGCAGTACGGCCATCCGGTCCGCTGAGGATCGCGTCGGAGCGCCGCACCCTCGGGGTGCGGCGCTCTTCTTGCATCCGTCGAAAACGAGCCGACCCAGGGGAACGGCCACGGGCGAGAGAGCCCATCGGCGTGATGACTTCGACCGGCGCGGACGCGCCGGCTTGTGGAGGGTGACAAGTTGGCGAGCGTCGTCGAGCAAGCGCCGCCGCGAGCCTCGTTGATCTACGATCCGAGGGTCCGCGGCTTCTTCTTCCAGGGCGTCCTGGTTCTCCTCATCGGATGGATGGCCTACGAGGCCGTCAGCAACGCGGTCGACAACCTGCGGGCCGCGCGGATCGCGTCCGGCTTCGGCTTCCTCGAGCAGCCCGCCGGCTTCGACATCAACCAGACTTTCATCGAATATTCGTCGTCGATCTCGACCTACGGCGACGCTCTGATCGTCGGCTTGCTCAACACCTTGATCGTGGCCGCGATCGGCATCGTGCTCGCGACGATCATCGGCTTCGCGGCGGGCATCGCGCGCCTGTCGAAGAACTGGATCCTCCGCAAGGTCGCCTCGGCCTACGTCGAGATCATCCGCAACCTGCCGCTCCTGCTCCAGCTACTCTTCTGGTACAACGCGGTGCTCTCGTCGCTGCCAGGGGCGCGCGACGCGATCCAGCTCGCGCCCGGCTTCTACCTGAGCGTCCGCGGCCTCTCGCTGCCGGCGGCCGTGTTCGACGACCGCGCGGTTCTCATCCTGATCGCCTTCGTCGTGGGCATCGTCGGGGCGTTCCTGGTGAGACGCTGGGCGAAGGCGCGCCAGGCGGCGACCGGCGAGCAGTTCCCGCTCGGGCTCACCACCCTCGGCCTCGTCGTCGGCTTCCCGATCCTCGCCTGGCTGCTCCTGACATTGACCGGCGGCACGCCGATCACGTTCGACGTCCCGGTGCAGGGCCGCTTCAACCTCACCGGCGGCTCCCAGCTCTTCCCCGAGTTCGTCGCGCTCGTGCTCGGGCTCGCGATCTACACCGGCGCCTTCATCGCCGAGGTGGTGCGCGCGGGCATCCTCGCGGTCTCGCGTGGCCAGACCGAGGCGGCATCGTCGCTGGGCCTCAAGCCCGGCCAGACGATGCGCTTCGTGGTCATCCCTCAGGCCATGCGCGTGATCGTGCCGCCGCTGACGAGTCAATTCCTGAACCTGACCAAGAATTCCTCGCTCGCGGTCGCGATCGGCTATCCCGACCTCGTGCAGGTTTTCATGGGCACGGTGCTGAACCAGACCGGCCAGGCGGTGGAGGTGGTGGCGATCACCATGGCCGTCTACCTGATCATCTCGCTGATCACATCGTTCTTCATGAACATCTACAACCAGCGCATCGCGCTGGTGGAACGCTGAGGAGGGCGCCGTGACCGTCATGACCCCTCAGCGGAGCTTCGTGCGCACCGCCTCGGTCGAGGCGCTGCCGGCGCCGCGCAGCGTCGCCGGGCCCGTCGCCTGGATGAAGGAGAACCTGTTCTCCGGGCCGATCAACACGGCGGTGACCGTGCTGATGGCGTGGTTCCTGTTCTGGATCATCCCGCCGATCCTCGACTACCTGTTCTTCGACGCGGTCTGGACCGGCGACAGCGGCGCCGCCTGCCGCGAGGACACGACCGGGAGCGAGGTCGGGGCCTGCTGGGCCTTCGTGATCGACCGCGTCAACTACTTCCTCTACGGCTCCTATCCGGTCGATCTGCGCTGGCGCCCGAACATCTTCTTCCTGGTGCTCGCGGTGGGCATCGTCTGGATGCTGTGGCTCGACGCGCCCCGGCGCGGGCTGGGCGCGATCTACTTCTTCGTCGTCGTGCCGCTGGTGTCGTACTGGCTGCTCGCCGGCTTCCCGGCGATCGGCCTCGAGCGCGTGCCCACCGGCGTGTGGGGCGGCATCCTGGTCACGATCGTGGTCTCTGCGGTGGGCATCGTGATCTCGCTGCCGGTGGGCGTGCTGCTCGCGCTCGGACGACGATCGAACCTGCCGATCGTGCGGCTCGTGTGCGTGATCGTCATCGAGTTCACCCGCGGCGTGCCGCTGATCACCGTGCTGTTCATGGCCAACACGATGCTGCCGCTGTTCCTGGCGGAGGGCATGACCGTGGACCGCCTGGTCCGGCCGCTGATCGGTGTCGCCTTCTTCGCCTCCGCCTACATGGCCGAGGTCATCCGCGGCGGCCTGCAGGCGATCCCGAAGGGCCAGTACGAAGGCGCGATGTCGCTCGGCCTGTCCTACCCGAAGATGATGTACTTCATCATCCTTCCCCAGGCGCTGCGCATCGTCATCCCGGGCATCGTCAACACCTTCATCGGCCTGTTCAAGGACACGACGCTCGTGTCGATCGTCGGCATCTTCGACCTGATCCGCACGATCGAGTCTTCTCGCCTCGATCCGGCCTGGGCCGCGCCGTCGGTGAACTATTCCGGTTATGCCTTCGCGGCAATCTTCTACTTCCTGTGCTGCTGGGGCATGTCCTGGTACTCCCAATCCGTCGAGCGTCGGCTCGCGGCCAGCGAAAAACGTTGATCGAGAGGGGATCGAGCGATGGCTGACACGACGAGCCTGGAGAAGCCGCAGACGGCGCAGAGCCAGGCCTCCAACACCGAGATCGCCGTGGAGATGCGGGGCGTGCACAAGTGGTTCGGCGAGTTCCACGTGCTGCGCGACATCAACCTGCGCGTCATGCGGGGCGAGCGCATCGTGGTCTGCGGCCCGTCCGGGTCGGGCAAGTCGACGATGATCCGCTGCATCAACCGGCTGGAGGAGCACCAGAAGGGCCACATCATCGTCGACGGGACCGAGCTCACCAACGACCTCAAGCGGATCGACGAGATCCGCCGCGACGTCGGCATGGTGTTCCAGCACTTCAACCTGTTCCCGCACCTGACGATCCTGGAGAACTGCACGCTCGCGCCGATCTGGGTGAAGAAGATGCCCAAGAAGGACGCGGAAGAGATCGCGATGAAGTATCTCACCCGCGTCAAGATTCCCGAGCAGGCCAACAAGTATCCCGGCCAGCTCTCCGGCGGCCAGCAGCAGCGCGTCGCGATCGCCCGCTCGTTGTGCATGAACCCGCAGATCATGCTCTTCGACGAGCCCACCTCTGCGCTCGACCCGGAGATGGTCAAGGAGGTGCTCGACACGATGGTGTCGCTCGCCGAGGAGGGCATGACCATGATGGTCGTCACCCACGAGATGGGCTTCGCCCGCCAGGTCGCGGACCGGGTGATCTTCATGGACTACGGCCAGATCGTCGAGATGAACGAGCCGGAGGCCTTCTTCTCCAACCCGCAGCACGAGCGCACCAAGCTGTTCCTCGGCCAGATCCTTCACTGAGGCACGTGGGCCCCGTGCGGCCCGGCGGATCCGGCGGACGTTCGCGCAGCGACGCCCGCCCCCCGCCGCAATCGCGCGTCCCAGGGTTCCCAATTCCCCCGGTTCGTGGTGTACTTCGCCTCGCGCCGGTGAGAGCGAGCCGACAGAGCCGCCCCCGTGAGCGCGCGGGAAGCGTACGGCTCCGGTGCGACAGACGCGACGCACCATGGGTCGAAACCGGCCGTTCGCCGGTGGGGGCTCGGTCGCGCGAAAGGTCGCTCACGTGGACGCGCTCGATTTCGGGCGGGCGGCGCTCGCCTGCTATTTCACCTTCATCGCGGTGTTCTACACCGCGAAGCTCTTCGCCCTGCGTGCGCGCACCGGGCGCTCGCACGAGCATCGCGGCGCCCCCGGCTCGGCGCAGCGCGTCGGGCGCCTCCTCTTCAACGGCTTCCGGCTGGCGATCTGGGGCGTGTGCGTCGTACGCGTGCCCTATCCGGGGCTCGACGCGGCGCTCGGGCGCTTCGACCCGCTCTACACCCCCGCCGTCGTGGCGGGCGGCCTCGTCTTCCTCGTCGCCTCGCTCGCGCTCGTCGTCTACACCCACTCCTACATGTCGGAGGACTGGATGTCGGGCGTGAGCGAGGAGGGGCCGCGCCGGCTGATCACCGGCGGGCCCTTCGGCGCCATGCGCCATCCGCTCTTCGTCGCCGTGGCGCTCGGCCAGATCGGCTTCTTCCTGGCCCTGCCGAGCGTGTTCTCGCTGGTGAGCCTGCTCGTCGGCCTCTCTGTGCTGCGCGTCCAGGCGCATGTCGAGGACCGCGCCCTCGACGCTCGCTTCGGCGACGCGTGGCGCGACTACGCCGAGCGCGTCCCCGCCTTCGCGGTGCCGGGGCCGTTCCGCCGCAAGGTGCGCGGATGACGATCCGCCTGAGGCCGCTGGCGGAGGGCGACGCGCCGCGTCTCGCCGCCCTCGAGCGCGCCTCGCGCCGACGTTACGCCGACCACGGCGGCGCGCTGGCCTGGGTCGCGGAGATGCCCGCGATGCCTCCCGAGCGCTTCGATCGCGGCGACACCCTCGTCGCGGACGGCGCCGACGGCACGCCTCTCGGCTACGTGCTGCTCGAGCCGCTCGACGGCCTCCTCTACATCGTCGGCATCGCGGTCGCGCCGCAGGCCGGCCGGCGGGGCGTCGGCCGCACGCTGATGCGCGAGGCGGAGGTCCGCGCGTCCGCGCAGGGGCTCGGCGGGACGAGCCTCGCCACCTTCCGCGAGCCACCGTGGAACGGGCCCTGGTTCCGGCGCCTCGGCTATACCGCGATGCCCGAGCATCGGATCGGCCCCGGCCTCGCCGCCGTCCTCACGCGCCACGCGGGGCTCGTGGACATGGCGACGCGCGAGACGCTCTGGAAGCCGGGTGCGCAGTAGGGCCGGGCGCGTGCAGCCGCGCCGAGCTGCGCGCTTGCGCAATCGCGCCGATCACGCATATGTCGGGCAGCGACCAACCACCGGTGCGGTGCTGGAAGAAGGTGCCCTCATGTCCGATCCCGCGCAGGACGACGCGCATCTCACCGAGGACGACCTGATCGCGCGCTACTTCCGCCCCCTGGCGGGGGAGGGGGCCTTCGGGCTGCGCGACGACGCGGCGCGCATCGTCCCGGGCGAGGGGACGGAACTCGTCGTCACCGTCGACACGCTGGTCGCGGGGGTGCACTTCTTTCCCGACGATCCGCCGGGCGCGATCGGGCGCAAGGCGCTGGGTGTCAACGTCTCCGATCTCGCGGCGAAGGGCGCGCGCCCGCGCGGCTTCCTGCTCTCGGCCGCCCTGCCGCGGGACGTCTCCCTGCGCTGGCTCGGCCAGTTCGCCGCCGGGCTGAAGGATGCGGCGGACGCCTATCGCTGCCCGCTGCTCGGCGGCGACACGGTGAAGACGCCCGGGCCGCTCGCCCTTTCGGTCACGGCCTTCGGCGAGACGCCCCGAGGCGCCATGGTCCACCGCTTCACGGCGCAGCCCGGGGACCGCATCGTCGTCACCGGCACGATCGGCGACGCGGCGCTCGGCCTCCTCCTGCGCACGGCGCCGGGCGCGGCCTGGACGGAGGCGCTCGGCGTCGATGGGCGCGTCTTCCTCACCGACCGCTACCTCCATCCGGCCCCGCGGCTCGGCGTCGTCGAGGCGCTTCGGGCGCACGCCCACGCGTCCATGGACGTGTCGGACGGGCTCGCGGGGGATCTCGCCAAGATGTGCCGCGCCTCCGGGGCGAGCGCCGAGGTCGATCTCGCGCTCCTGCCGCTGTCCGAGGCCGCCCGCGCCGCGCTCGCCGCCGATCCGACCCTGATCGACACGATCGTCACCGGCGGGGACGACTACGAGATCCTCTGCACCATCCCCGATCCGGCGCTCGCGCCCTTCCTCGACGCGGCCGAGCGCGCGGGCGTACGCGCCACCGCGATCGGCAGCATCGTGCCGGGCGACGCGCTTCCCGTTTTCCGTGACGCAGGCACGGAGACGCGCTATGCACGGGGTTCGTACAGCCATTTCTGAGCGGGCGGGATGACCAAAGCGAATGCCGGAGCCGTCGAGGCGGATGCCGCGGCGTACCGGCCGGGCACCGACGACGCGCTCGCCCGCCGCAACGCCTTCGTCATGGCCGGTGCGCAGGCGCTCGGCGGCGCGAACCCGGCGATCGTGATCTCGCTCGGCGGCATCGTCGGCCAGCAGCTCGCCGAGAACGACGCCCTCGCGACCCTGCCGGTGAGCCTGCTCAACCTCGGGCTCGCGCTCGGCACGATCCCCGCGGCCCTGGTGATGCGCCGCTTCGGCCGGCGCGCGGGGTACGTGCTCGGCGCGACGATCGGCGTCCTCGCGGGGACGATCGCCAGCGTCGGCATCGCGCGCGAAGCCTTCCTCCTGTTCTGCCTGGGCACGTTCGTCGCCGGCTTCTACGGTGCCTACGTTCAATCGTACCGCTACGCCGCGGCCGACAGCGCGAGCCCCGCCTTCAAGGCGCGGGCGATCTCCTGGGTCATGGCGGGCGGGCTCGTCGCGGGGATCGTCGGGCCGCAGGTCGTCATCCTCACGCGCGACGCGATCCCGCAGGCGCCCTTCGCCGGGGCCTTCCTGGCGCAGGCGGGGCTCGCGCTCCTGTCGATCCTCGTGGTCTCGCGCTTCCGTGCGCAGGGCGAGCCGCGGGCGCAGGGCGCCGTCGGCGGGCCGGGAGCGGCGTCGACGGCGACCGTTCCCGCCGCCGAGGCGAGTCGGCCCCTGCGCGTGATCGTGCGCCAGGGGCGCTTCGTCATCGCGGTCTGCGCCGGGCTCGTCTCCTACGGGCTGATGAGCTTCCTCATGACGGCGGCGCCGCTCGCGATGGTGGGCTGCGGGCTGCCGATCGAGACGGCGGCGCTGGGCATCTCCTGGCACATCCTGGCGATGTTCGGCCCGGCCTTCTTCACGGGGCGGCTGATCGAGCGCTTCGGCAAGGAGACGATCACCGCGATCGGCCTCGTGATGATCGCGATCGCCGCCGCGATCAACCTCGGCGGCCTGTCGGTCGCCAATTTCTGGGGCGGGTTGATCCTGCTCGGGGTCGGCTGGAACTTCGGCTTCATCGGCGCGACCGCGATGGTGACCGACTGCCACCGCCCCGAGGAGCGCGCCAAGGTGCAGGGCGCGAACGACTTCCTCGTCTTCGGCTCGGTGGCCGTCGCCTCCTTCTCCGCCGGAAAGCTGCTCGACGTCGGCGGCTGGGAGACGCTCAACTGGCTCGTCTTCCCGCCGATCGCGGTGGCGCTGGCGCTCGTCGCTCTGCAGGCGCGACACAAGCGGCTTTCGGCGGCCTGAGGCCGTCGCACGGCGCAGATCGCGGGCCGCAACGGCATCCGCCGCCGGAGAACGGCGGAATTCGGTGCATCCCGCGCCCGTCGGCCGCAAGTCTCGTTTGCGCACCGCCGCAAAGTTTGGCACGACTCCTCCCGGAAACCTCATGAGGGGGCGAGCGCCGGCCCCGGCGCGTCGCGCACGTGCCGGCATGCAACGGACAGCGGCGCCGACCCCGATCCCAAGGACGGTCAGATGCTCGTACTCACACTCATCATCCTGGGCGGTGCGTTGTCCATCGCCTACGGCCTGTGGGCCATCAACGATGTCATGAAGCGCGATGCCGGCACCCTGCGGATGCAGGAGATCGCCGGCGCGATCGCCGAGGGCGCGCAGGCCTACCTCAAGCGTCAGTACATCACGATCGGCATCGTCGGCGTGATCCTCTTCGGCGTGATCGTCTGGCTGCTGGGGATCTGGGTGGCGATCGGCTTCGCCATCGGCGCGATCCTGTCCGGCGCGGCCGGCTTCATCGGCATGAACGTGTCGGTGCGCGCCAACGTCCGCACCGCCCAGGCGGCTGCGACGTCGCTCGCCAAGGGGCTGGACGTCGCGTTCAAGTCGGGCGCGGTCACCGGCATGCTGGTGGCCGGCCTCGCGCTGCTCGGCGTCGCCGTCTACTACACCGTCCTCACCCGCGGGCTCGGCTACGACTCGGGCTCGCGCATCGTCATCGACTCGCTCGTCGCGCTCGGCTTCGGCGCCTCGCTGATCTCGATCTTCGCCCGCCTCGGCGGCGGCATCTTCACCAAGGGCGCGGACGTCGGCGGCGATCTCGTCGGCAAGGTCGAGGCCGGCATCCCCGAGGACGACCCGCGCAACCCCGCGACCATCGCCGACAACGTCGGCGACAACGTCGGCGACTGCGCGGGCATGGCGGCGGACCTGTTCGAGACCTATGCCGTGACCTTCGTCGCCACGATGGTGCTCGCGGCGATCTTCTTCGCCGGCCAGCCCGGCATGGAGACGATGCTGCTCTACCCGCTCTCCATCGGCGCGGTGTGCATCGTCACCTCGATCGCCGGCACGTTCTTCGTCAAGCTCGGCTCGAACTCCTCGATCATGGGCGCCCTCTACAAGGGCTTCATCGCGACCGGCGTGCTCTCGATCGCGGCGATCGCGCTCGTCAACATCCTGCTCTTCGGCGGCTTCTCCGCGGAGTTCACCGCGGTCGTGCCGACGCTGGGCGGCGGCGAGAACGTCACGGTCTTCACCTCGCTCGACCTGTTCCTCGCGGCCGTGCTCGGCCTCGTCGTCACGGGTCTCATCGTCTGGATCACGGAGTACTACACCGGCGTCGGCTTCCGCCCGGTGCGCTCGATCTCGCAGGCGTCGGTGACGGGCCACGGAACCAACGTCATCCAGGGCCTCGCGATCTCGCTCGAGGCGACGGCGCTGCCGACGGTCGTGATCTGCGTCGGCATCATCGGCGCCTACCTGCTGGCGGGCCTGTTCGGCATCGCCATCGCGGTCACCGCGATGCTGGCGCTCGCCGGCATGGTGGTGGCGCTCGACGCCTTCGGCCCGGTGACGGACAACGCCGGCGGCATCGCCGAGATGGCGGGCCTGCCCAAGGAGGTCCGCCGCTCCACCGACGCGCTCGACGCGGTGGGCAACACCACGAAGGCGGTCACCAAGGGCTACGCCATCGGCTCGGCGGGCCTGGGCGCGCTCGTGCTCTTCGCGGCCTACACGTCGGACCTCAACTACTTCATCCTCGAGGCGAACGCCGAGGGCTCGACGCAGTACCAGTACTTCCAGGGCGTCGTCCCGGACTTCTCGCTCGCCAACCCCTACGTGGTGGTGGGCCTGCTCCTGGGTGGCCTGATCCCGTTCCTGTTCGGCGGTATCGCCATGACGGCGGTGGGGCGCGCGGCGGGCGCCGTGGTCGAGGAGGTGCGCCGGCAGTTCAAGGAGAAGCCCGGCATCATGGCCGGTACCGACCGTCCCGACTACGGGCGCGCGGTCGACATGCTCACCAAGGCCGCCATCCGCGAGATGGTGGTGCCCTCGCTGCTGCCGGTGCTCGCGCCGATCGTGACCTACTTCGTCATCTACGCGGTGGCGGGCAAGAGCCAGGCCTTCTCGGCGGTGGGCGCCATGCTCCTCGGCGTCATCGTCACGGGCCTGTTCGTGGCGATCTCGATGACGTCCGGAGGCGGCGCCTGGGACAACGCCAAGAAGTCCTTTGAGGACGGCTTCGTCGACAAGGACGGCGTCAAGCACATGAAGGGCTCGGAGGCCCACAAGGCCTCCGTCACCGGCGACACCGTCGGCGATCCCTACAAGGACACGGCGGGTCCCGCCGTGAATCCGGCGATCAAGATCACCAACATCATCGCCCTGATGCTGCTCGCCGTCCTCGCCCACATGTGAGGACGCCCGCGGGGACGAGCGCCCGTCCCGGCCGCGCAGGCCGGGGCGGGCGCCATCGTCTCAGCGCGCCGGCGTCATCCAGCCGATGGCGACGCCGCGCGAATCCGCCACGATGGCGATGCGGCCCACATCAGGCACCTCGAAGGGCTCGCGCAGCACGCTCCCGCCTCGAGCCCGCGCCGCCGCCAGGGCGCCGTCGAGGTCGTGGACGCTGACATAGGCGAACCAGGTCTCCGGCCCGGCCTCGTCGCCCATGTGCGCCGTGTCGAACAGGCCCGCGACGGCGGTCTCGCCCACCATGGCGACGCTGTAGACGGTGCCGTCGCCCATCGGCATGTCCTCGAACGTCCAGCCCAGCGTCGCTCCGTAGAAGGCCTTCGACGCGGCGACGTCCTGCGTCATGAGCTCGTTCCAGTGGAAGTACCCGTGCGGTGTCATGGCTCCTCTCCTCGGGCGCGCCATGCGCCGGGGCGGACCGTAACCCCGCGCGCGCGTCCGCGGCATCCGGACGCATCCCGAGCGGAGGCGCCGTCCCGATCGTTCGGCTGCACATCGCCCCCGCGTGCGCTTGCCAGCGGTCCTCGAAACGTCCATGTCGGCAACGACCCCGCCCGCGCCCGAACCTCGCCGGAGACCTCCCCGTGCCGCTACCCGCCATCCTCCAGGGCCGCCTGCGCCTGCCCGTGATCGCCGCCCCGATGTTCATCGTCTCGGTGCCGGAGCTCGTCATCGCGCAGTGCACGGCGGGGATCGTCGGCTCGTTCCCGGCGCTCAACGCCCGACCGCCGGCGCTGCTCGACGAGTGGCTGGCGCAGATCCGCGAGGCGCTCGCCGCCCACGACGCCGCGCATCCGCAGGCGCCCGCCGCGCCCTTCGCCGTGAACCAGATCGTGCATCGCTCGAACGACCGGCTCGAGCAGGATCTCGCGCTGTGCGAGAAGCACCGCGTGCCGATCGTCATCACCTCGCTCGGCGCACGCCCGGAGCTGAACGATGCCGTCCATGGCTGGGGCGGAATCACCTTCCACGACGTGATCAACGTGCGGTTCGCGCACAAGGCGCTCGAGAAGGGCGCGGATGGGCTCGTGGCGGTCGCCGCCGGCGCGGGCGGGCACGCGGGCGGGCTCTCTCCCTTCGCCCTCGTCCAGGAGATCCGCGCCTTCTTCGACGGCCCGCTCGCCCTCTCCGGCGCGATCGCAACCGGCCGGGCGGTGCGCGCGGCCGAGGTGATGGGCGCGGACTTCGCCTATATCGGCTCGCCCTTCATCGCCACGACGGAGGCGCAGGCGAGCGAGGGCTACAAGCGCATGATCGTCGAGAGCGCGGCCGACGACATCCTCTACACGCCGTACTTCACCGGTGTGCCCGGCAACTACCTCAAGCCCTCGATCCGCGCCGCCGGCATCGACCCGGATACGCTCGCCGACAAGGAGCGCCAGGCGATGGACTTCGGCGCTTCCGGTGCGGACGCGAAGGCCTGGCGCGATATCTGGGGTGCGGGGCAGGGCATCGGCGCGGTGCGCGACGTCGTGCCCGCCGCCGAGCGGATCGCCCGGCTCGCGGCGGACTACAACGCGGCGCGCACGATGGAAGGCCGGGTGCGGCTTCGCTGAGGCATCCGGAGGCGGCGGCGTCACCCCACCGCGTTGCCGGTGATCGTCAGGTGCGCCCACGCCTCCGCGCCCTCGCGGGCGAGGTCGCCCGTCGCGACCTCGTCCCAGCGATGGCCGAGGATGGCGCCGCGGCGGGCGCCCGTGATCAGGTTCGAGGCGACGAGCACCGGCCCGGCACCCTCCACCACGCTGACGACGACGCCGACCCCGCAATCGCGCAGCACGTTGCCGGTGGCGGCGACGTTGCGCAGGTAGGGCCCCCAGCCGAGCCGCAGGCCCTCGTCGGGCACGC
This sequence comes from Salinarimonas sp. NSM, assembly GCF_052380005.1. Taxonomy (NCBI): domain Bacteria; kingdom Pseudomonadati; phylum Pseudomonadota; class Alphaproteobacteria; order Hyphomicrobiales; family Salinarimonadaceae; genus Salinarimonas; species Salinarimonas sp. NSM. The sequence continues at coordinate 3,267 of NZ_JBQTCJ010000053.1, read as the reverse complement.
CGTCGACGACGTTGCCGGAGATCGCGGCCTCGGCCTCCGCGAAGATGCCGTAGCTGCGCGCCTCCTGACCGCCCTCCACCGCCGGGCGGCGGAAGAGGTTGCGCACGACGTTGCCGGTGATCGCCGCCATGCGCCCGCCCTCGTTCAGGTTCGTCGAGACGATGCCGTGCGCCGCGCCGTCGACGACGTTCGAGGCGATCACCGCTCCCTCGAAGCCGAACTCGGTGAACAGCGCCACCTCGCCGCAGGCGCGGGCGCGGTTGGAGACGATCTGCACGCCGTCTCCGCCGTTGTTGCGCACGGCGGAAAAGGCGCACTCGGCTATGACGTTGTCCGCGACCACCACGCCGCCGGCGCGGAAGACGTTGATGCCGTTGCCGTTCTCGCCGGTGCCGCCGGAGCGCGCGGCGATCCGCGCGATGCGGTTGCCGAGAACCTGCGCGCCGTCGTCGCCCTTCTGCGAGCGCCAGATCTGCACGCCGTTGTCGAGGCAGTCGACGACGGAATTGCCCGCGACGGCGAGCCCCGTCGCGTCGAGCGAGAACAGGCCGACCCGCGCACCGGCGATGCTGCAGGCGGACACCCGCCCGCCGCAGCGCTCGAGCCGGATCGCGATACCCGGCGCGCCGGCGAGCGCGACGTCCTCGATCACGAGATCGCCGACGTCCTGGAAGGCGACGAGCGGCGCGTCGCCGACGCCGGCGCCGAGGCCCTCGATCGAGAGCCCCGCGAGCCGCGCCGCGGGGGCCCCCGCCGCGGAAATCACCGGACCGCCGCTCGCCTGCCGCAGCCGCGCGGTGCGCGGGCCGAGGAGCACCGCGCCCGCGGGCATGCGCAGGTCGGCGACGGGATAGTCGCCGGGTGCGAGCGCGAGCGGCCGTCCCGCGGCGGTCGCGGCCTCGAGCGCCTGCTGGAGCGCGAACGTCCGCTCGGTGCCGTCACCAAGCACGCCGAAGCTCTCGGCGGAGAGGGCGGAGGCGAGGGCGGGACCACCCGCCGCGAGGAGCGCGGAGCCGCCGAGCGCGGCGCCGAGAAGCGCCCGGCGGTCGGGGCGCGGCGGCGGCGGGGGATGGAGCGGCGCGAGCGACATGGCGGAGGTCTCCTCTCGCCGCGACCGTAGCCGTACGCGGTTGACGCAGGGTTTGCGGCGCGCGAGAGAGCACGACCGCCATCCAGAAGATTCCTCTCATGCATCCCAGGCTCCGCAGCATCCTCGCCGCGCGTCGGCTCGATCCCGCCGCCTTCGCGGACGCCTGCGCGCGGGCGCAGGCGATCGTCGGCGATCCGCAGCCGCCGAGCGCGCGCATGCGCATCGCCGCCGCGCTGATGAGCGTCCCCGGCGGGCGCGCCTGCGATGTCGGCGGCGGCGTCTCGATCTACCCGCTCGTCGCTCGCCTGATGGGGACCGAGGTGACCGTGGTCGACGCTCTGCGCGGATGGGCGGGCGATGTGCGCCCGCGAATGGAGGCCCTGTCGCGCGCGGGCCTCCGCTTCGTCGAGGCGGACGTCGAGACGATGCGGCTGCCCGAGGCTGAGTACGACGCGGTCGTCGCCTTCGAGACGATCGAGCACCTGCCGCACTCGCCGCGGCCCGTGCTCGAGAAGATGGTGGCGGCCCTCGTCCCCGGCGGGCGGCTGTGCATTTCGGTGCCCAACATCGCGCGTCTCGACATGCGCCTGCGGCTCCTCGGGGGCCGCTCGCCGCACGAGAGCGTGGTGCACTTCTACCGGGAGGGCTCGCCCTTCTGGGGGCATCACCGCGAGTACACGATCGACGAGCTGCGCTGGATCGCCGGCGAGCTGGGGCTCGTGGCCATCAGCGGCTTCGGGGTCAACGTCACCTACGAGAGCCGCAAGCGCAAGAACCCGCTCCAGCGGCTGCTCCTGCGCCTGGACGATGGCTTCGGGCTCGGCGATCGTCTTCTGCCTCATCGCCTGCGCCATCACGCCTGGCTCGAGGCGACGAAGCCGGCTCCAGGCGCCGCGCCGGCTTGACACGCCCGCGGGCGGGCGACAGAGGGGGGCGCTTCCGTCCCGTGCCCCTCGCGAGGTCCGCCCGTGTCCGCCCTCACCGTCTTCCTCGGCGCCGGCCTCGGCGGGGTGCTACGCTGGCTCGTGGGCCTCGCGGCGGTGCGCGCCTTCGGGCCGGCCTTCCCGTGTGGCACGCTCGCCGTGAACGTCGCGGGCTCGTTCGCGATGGGCCTCGTCGCGACGCTCGTCCTCGCCCGCCTGCCGTCGGAAACCGTGCGGCTCTTCCTGATGACGGGCCTGCTCGGCGGCTTCACGACCTTCTCGGCCTTCTCGCTCGACGCCGCCGCGCTGGTGGAGCGCGGCGCGCCCGGGCTCGCCGCGGCCTATGTCGGCGCGTCGGTGGTGCTCTCGCTCGGCGCTGTCGCGGCGGGGCTGCTGCTCGGGCGCGCCCTCGCCTGAAGGGCGGGCGCGGACGGGCTCAGTTCGCGCCGGCGCTCACCGTGCTTTCGCCCCATTGGGCGAAGGCCTCGTCGATGATCCGGTCGCCGGACGTGCCCTTCTCGAAGGAGAGGATCGCGCGCTGGCCCGACGCGAGGCGCACCGGCAGGTCGATCCAGTTGCGCTCGGTCATCAGCACCGTGTTGCGCTCGATGTCGCGGGGCAGGTTGGAGAGGCCGATCAGGAAGAGGTTGTCGCGCACCGGCACCGGCAGGCCCGCCACCGGCGCGCCGCGGATCGTCTCCTCGTCCTTGAGCTGCAGGAGGCCGATGTCGCGCACGCGCCGCGATTCCATGTCACCGGTCTCGAAGGAGAGGTCGATCGTGTGGGACGCCGGGAGCGTGGGGTCGAGGTTGCGGCGAATGAGCATGACGAGCCGCAGGCGCGGATCGGGGATCTCGACGGTGGCGCGCACGACGGGCTCGCCCTGGCCGCCCGGCTCGACGGTCCAAACGGCGCGGCCGGCCGCGGCGCGGGGCTCGCCCTGCGGGTTGAGCGGATCCTCCTCGTAGAGGACGGCGCGCTGGGCGACGGCGATGGTGCCGTCCTGGTCGCTCGCGAGCGGGGGGGCGTCCGGCTGCTGCGGCGCGGCGACCGCCGCCGGGACCTCCTCGCCGATCCGCTCGACGATCTTGCCGTCCTCGACCGGCGGCGTCGCGCCGGGGGCCGGTGCCTCGGCGACGAGGGCCGGAGGGTCGTCGCCGAGCGACAGCGCGGTCGCGGCGATGGCGCCGATCACCGCGGCGACGGCGCCGGCGATGATGGCGATGCGCGCACGTCCGCCGCCGGCCGCGGCCT
>NZ_JBQTCJ010000052.1:0-36311 GCF_052380005.1 Salinarimonas sp. NSM | reverse complement strand
CGCCCGTCGACCGACGTCGGGAGGCCTGGCGGGCCGCCCGCCCGCTGCGCGCGGAACGGGCGGCGACGCATCCGGCGCGACGGGCACGCCCGCCGATCACCCGCCACTGACGGCGTTCGGCGGGGCGATGCGCGTTCCGCGCCTCAGCGCCCCGTCTTCACCCGCGTCCAGGCGCGCGTCACGAAGCGCTGGGAGCGCGGGTCGTAGGCGGTGTTGATGAAGAGGTTCTCGATCGTCGCGTCGCTCGGGTAGATGCCGGGATCGCCCAGCACCTCCGGATCGATGAACTCCTTCGCGGCGAGGTTGCCGGAGGCGTAGGCGACGTAGTTCACGTTCGCCGCGGCGACCTCGGGACGCATCATGTAGTCGATGAAGGCGTGTGCCTCCGCCATGTTGGGCGCGTCGGCGGGGATCGAGAACGAGTCGAACCAGAGCAGCGCACCCTCCTCGGGCACGAGGTAGGCGATCTCGACCCCGTTACCGGCCTCCTGCGCGCGCGCCTTGGCCTGGAGCACGTCGCCCGAGTAGCCGACCGCCACGCAGATGTCGCCGTTGGCCAGCGCGTTGATGTATTCCGAGGAGTGGAACTTCTGCACGTTCTCCGCCATCGCGGCGAGGAGATCGGCGCCCTGCTGGAGGTCGTCCTGGTCCTTGGAGTCGGGATCGAGGCCGAGATAGTTCAGCGCGGTCGGGAACAGGTCCTCCGGCGCGTCGAGCACGTGGATGCCGCAATCCTTCAGCTTCGAGGCGACCTCGGGATCGAACACGAGATCCCAGGTCTCCAGGTTCGCGTCCGGCCCGAGCCGCTCGCGCACCGCCTCGACGTCGATGCCGATGCCGGTCGTGCCCCACATGTAGTTCACGGCATGCGCGTTGCCGGGATCGTACACCGCGAGCCGGTCCGCGATCTGCGGCCAGGCGTGCTCGAGGTTGGGGATCTGCGCCTCGTCGAGCGGCGCGAACACGCCCGCCTGGATCAGGCGCTGCGTGAACGGGCCGGACGGCACCACGATGTCGTAGCCCGAGCGCCCGGCGAGCAGCTTCGTCTCGACGATCTCGTTGTTGTCGTAGGTGTCGTAGACGACCCGGATCCCGGTCTCGGCGGTGAAGTCCTCGAGCACCTGCGGGTCGACGTAGTCCGACCAATTGTAGACGTTGACGACGCGCTCCTGCGCATGCGCGGCGCCTGCTGCGAGCGCCAGCGCGGACACGGACGCGAGCGCCCCGAGCGCCCTGCGGGTGGGGAGGAAGCGACCCATCGCGTGCGGTCTCCCGATGTTTGCGTGTGCGGAGGGGGGAATGCGCGGCCACGCCGGCGCGCCCGCAAGTTAGGGGAGCGGGGGGTGGGGTGCAAGGGGATTGGTGCGGCGCAAGAAGGAGCGCGGAGAAGCAGCGCCCTCGGCGCGGCGCTCAATACGCCCGCGCGATGCAGAACGCCACCGCCTCCACGAGCGCGCGCTTCATCGGCCCGTCCGGGTGGACGTCCAGCGCGGCGACGGCGCGCCGCCCGTAGTCGCGGGCGCGGGCGACCGTGTCCTCGAGCGCCTTCGTGCGGCGCATGATGCCGAGCGCCTCCTCGAGGTCGCCTTCGCGGATCTCGCCGCGCTCGAGCGTGCGGCGGAAGAAGGCGCGGTCGGCGTCGCTGCCGCGGCGCAGCGAGAGCACCACCGGCAGCGTGATCTTGCCCTCGCGGAAGTCGTCCCCGACGTTCTTGCCCAGCGCCGCAGCGGCGCCGCCGTAGTCGAGCGCGTCGTCGACGAGCTGGAAGGCGATGCCCAGCGCCATGCCGTAGTCGCGGGCGGCCCGCGCCTCCGCCTCCGGCCGGCCGGCGATGACGGGGCCGACCTCGCAGGCGGCGCCGAACAGCTCGGCGGTCTTCGCCTCGATGATGCGCAGGTAGGCGTCCTCGCCGGTCTCGACGTTCTTGGCGGCGGCGAGCTGCATCACCTCGCCCTCGGCGATGATGGCGGCGGCGTCCGACAGGATCTGGAGCGCGCGCAGCGAGCCGACCTCGACCATCATGCGGAAGGCCTGGCCGAGCAGGAAGTCGCCGACGAGCACGCTCGCCTCGTTGCCCCACTTGATCCGCGCCGCCGGCTTGCCGCGGCGCATGTCGCTCTCGTCGACGACGTCGTCGTGGAGCAGCGTCGCCGTGTGCATGAACTCGACGGAGGCGGCGAGCTTGACGTGGCCCTCGCCCTCGTAGCCGGAGAGGATGCCGGTGGCGAGCGTCAGCATCGGCCGCAGCCGCTTGCCGCCCGACGAGATCAGGTGGTTCGCGACCTCCGGGATCATCGTCACGTCCGAGCCCGTGCGCGAGAGGATCATGTCGTTGACGCGGCCCATGTCCGCGGCGACGAGCGCCACAAGGGACTCGATGCCCGGCTCGGCCCGGTTCTCCTCGAAGGGTAGGACGACTCCCACGCGCTCGACCTCGTCTGTGGCACCTCGCGGCCCCGCCGCGGCTTTACGGCAAGGTCGCACGGGCTATGCTGTGGCGCAACGCGCGGGGTTGACGCAAGAGGGAAACGGGACGGCGATGGTCGAATTGATGCGCACGAACGACGTCGTGACCCTGGGCTACGCCGAATCGCTGCTGCGCGACGCCGGCTACAACATCTTCGTGGCCGACGGTCACACGAGCGTGATGGAGGGCTCGATCGGCATCATCCAGCGCCGCATCCTCGTCGTCGACGACGAGGCGGACGGGGCGCGCCGCTTCCTGCGCGAGGCCGGGCTCGGCGCCGAGCTGCGCGATGGCGCCTGAGGCGCCCGAGGGCGCGACCCGCGACACCCTGCTCGACGGCCGGGTCGTCCTGTGGCAGCCGCGCCGCGGGCACCGCGCGGGCACCGACGCCGTCCTCCTCGCCGCCGCCGCCGGCCTGCGTCCCGGCGAGGCGCTCGTCGACGTCGGCGCGGGGACCGGTGCGGTGGGGCTCATGGCCGCGTCGGGCGTGCCGGACGTCCGCGTCGTCCTGATCGAGCGCGATCCGGCGCTCGCCGCGCTCGCCGTGCGCAACCTCGCGGAGAATGCGATGAGCGGGCGGGGCATGTCGGTCTGCGCGAACGTGCTCGCCGGCCCGCCGATGGCGCCGGGCGGCGCCGACGTCGTCGCGACGAACCCGCCCTATTTCGAGCCGGGCGACGCGCCCGTCTCGCCCGACCCGGCGCGGGCCGCCGCCCACGTGCTCGGGGGCGGCGGCCTCGCCGCCTGGATCGACGCCTGCGCCCGCCTGCTGCGCCGGCGCGGCCGGCTCGCGCTGATCCAGCGCGCGGACAAGCTCCCCGCCTGCCTCGCCGCGCTCGCGCCGGGCTTCGGCGCGATCCGCGTGACGCCGGTCCATCCCCGCGCCGACGCCGACGCGACCCGCGTGGTGATCACCGCGATCAAGGAGGCCCGCACCCCGGCGAGCGTGGCGCCGGCCTTCGTGCTGCACGGCCCGGACGGCGGCTTCACGGAGCGGGCGGAACGGGCGCATCGCGAGGGCGCCTGGGCGTAGGCGCGCTTTCGCGCTTGCCACGCGGCGCGAGACCCCCTAGACCGCCGGGCTCTCTCGCAAGCGCGAATGTCCCGAGCCCTGGAGCCCGCCATGGTCGAGCGCGTCGCGATCGGCGTCGATTTCGGCACGACGAACACGGTGGTCGCCCTGGCGCGCGAGGGCGCGCCCGTGCGGGCGCTGCCCTTCGCGCAGCCAGAGGGGCTGTCGGACATCTACCGCTCGGTGCTCGCCTTCGAGAAGGTCGCGACCGCAGGCGGCCCGACCGTGATCTCGCACGCGGCGGGCGCGGCGATCCGGGCGTTCCTGACGAGCGCCTTCGAGCTGCGCTTCATCCAGTCCTTCAAGAGCCATGTCGCCAGCCGGATCTTCCACGACACGCGCATCTTCACGCGCCGGTACCGCTTCGAGGACCTGCTCGGCGAGTTCCTGCGGCTCGCCATCGAGGATGCCGGCGGGGCGCTCGACGCGCCGCCCGCGCGGGTCGTCGCCGGGCGGCCGGTGGCCTTCGTCGGGGCGCAGCCCGACGAGGCGCTGGCGATCCGCCGCTATGCCGCGGGCTACAGGCAGGCCGGCCTGCCCGAGCCGGCCTACGTCTACGAGCCCGTCGGCGCGGCGTTCTGGTACGCGAGCCGGCTCGCCCGCGACGCGACGGTGCTCGTCGCTGATTTCGGCGGCGGCACGAGCGACTTCTCGCTGATCCGCTTCGAGCGCCGGGCGGGCGTCGTGCACGCGACGCCGGTCGGCCATGCCGGCCTGGGGCTCGCGGGCGACGCCTTCGACTACCGCATCATCGACGCGGTGATCTCGCCGGAGCTCGGCAAGGGCGGGCGCTACCGCTCGATGGACAAGATCCTGCCGATGCCGGTGCACTTCTACGCGAGCTTCGCCAAGTGGCACCAGCTGGCGCTCCTGAAATCCCGCGAGACGATCGCCGAGCTCGAGGAGATCGAGCGCGCGTCGCTCGAGCCCGAGAAGATCCGCGCCTTCCTGGAGATCATCCGCAACGACTGGGGGTTCTCGATCTACCGGGCGGTGACCGACGCCAAGGTGGCGCTCTCCGCCGCCGAGGCCGTGCCCTTCCGCCTGAGGCTGGGCGCGCTCGACATCGACCGGACCCTCGGCCGCGCGCAGTTCGAGGGCTGGATCGCCGAGGACCTGGCGCGCATCGAGACGACGGTCGACGGCCTGCTCGCGGAAAGCCGCCTCGCGCCCGGCGACGTCGATACGGTCTTCCTCACCGGCGGCACGGCCTACGTTCCCGCCGTGCGCGCGCTGTTCGAGCGCCGCTTCGGCGCCGAGCGGATCGGCGAGGGCGACAATTTCCAGTCGGTCGCCTACGGGCTCGCGCTGGTGGGGCTCGAGGGGGACATGGGGCCGTGGCTGGCGCGGCCGGCGTGACGCGCGCCGCCTCGACCCTCAGCGGATCTCGAGCACCGGGTCGCCGAGCACGTCGAGGCGCGGCGTGACGCCGAGCCCCGGCCGGTCGGACGCCGTCATCGTCCCGCCCGTGCGCTGCGGCGCGTCCTCCGCGATCGAGACCGTGACGTAGCTGTTGAAGTCCGTGGCGGAATAGCAGAGCTCGGCGGGCGTCGAGCGGGCGAGGTGCGCGATCGCGGCGGTGACGATGTCGCCGCCCCAGGTGTCCTCGATCGTCATCGGCATCCCCGCGGCGACGCAGGCGTCGCGCACGAGCCGCGCCTTCGTGAGCCCGCCGACCTTGGAGATCTTCAGGTTGATCGCGTCCGCCGCGTCCTCCGCGAGCACGCGCAGCAGCGTGTCGAAGCCGGTCACCAGCTCGTCGAGCACGAAGGGCAGGGGCGTGCGGCGGCGGATCGAGAGGCACTCCTCGAAGCTCGCGCAGGGCTGCTCGATCGCCACGTCGAGATCCGCCACCGCCGCGACGACCCGCGCCGCCTCCGGCCGCGTCCAGCCGGTATTGGCGTCGCAGACGAGGAGCTCGCCCCCGTCGAGCGCCGCGCGACAGGCGCGGATGCGGGCGATGTCGGTCTCGACGTCTCCGCCGACCTTCAGCTGGAAGCGGGTGTAGCCCTCCGCGCGGTAGGCGGCGGCCGAGCGCGCCATGGCGTCCGGCGCGTCCTGCGAGATCGCGCGGTAGAGGACGACCTCGTCCTGCTCGGCACCGCCGAGGAGCCGGTAGACGGGCAGCCCCGCCGCCTGGCCGAGGATGTCCCAGCAGGCGATGTCGATCGGAGCCTTGACGTAGGGGTGCCCGCGCAGCGCCGCGTTCATGCGGCGGTCGAGCGTGCCGAGGTCGCGCGGGTCGAGGCCGATGAGGCGCGGCCCGATCTCCGCGAGCCCGGCGCGCACGCCGCCCGCATAGGCCGGCAGGTAGGCCGAGCCCAGCGGGCAGCATTCGGCGTGGCCGGTGATCCCGGCGTCCGTCTCCACGGCCACGACGGTCGAATCGAACACCTCGACGAAATTGTCGTTCGACCAGCCGTAGCGACCCTCCTTCAGCGGCAGGTCGACCTGCCAGGCCTTGATGGCGGTGATCCTCATGGGGGCCTCCCGGGCTTGTCGTCGTCGGCGAGGAGCGCGAGGAGGGCCCGGCGGGCGCCGTCGATGTGCTCCGCGAGCAGCGCGCAGGCTGCCGCATGCTCGCCCGCGCGGCACAGGTCGACGAGCGCGGCGTGCTCCTCCTCCGCCCGCGCGAGCCCGTCCCCGTTCCCATTCCCATTCCCATGGGCGAGCTGGATGCGGGTGTAACGGTCGGTGCTCGCCAGCAGCGTCGCGACGATCCCGGCGGTGCGCGGCTGGCCGGCATGGGTGTAGAGGCGCAGGTGGAGCGCCGTGTTGAGCATGCCCCAGCGGCTCGGGTCGTGCGCGCGCATGCGGGCGCCGTATTCCGCGAGGATCGCGTCGAGCGCGGCGAAGTCGGCCTCTGCGAGGAGCGGCGCGGAGCGGGCGAGGAGCCGCGGCTCGAGCAGCGCGCGCAGGGCGAAGAGCTCGTCCGCTTCCGCCGCCGAGAGCGCGCAGACGACCGCGCCGCGATGCGGCTTGATCGTCACGAGCCCTTCCGCCTCGAGCTGGACCAGCGCCTCTCGGATCGGAATGCGCGAGGCGCCGAGCTCGGCGGCGAGCGCGTCCTGGCGGAGCGCGAAGCCGCCCGGATAGGCGCCCGAGAGGATGCGCCGACGCAGCGCCTCGGCGGCGCGGGCGGCGATGGTGCGCTGGCCGAGCGGGTCGGCGAGCGCATCGGCGAGTTCGGCGCTCACGACGGCGCCCCGTCGCCGGGGGCGGCGTCCGCGACGGAGAAGCCCGCGACGAACGGGTCGCGGTCGTCGAGCGTGATCGTGTTCTGCCCCGTCACCCGCGCCCAGCCCTCGATCGAGGGCACGATGGCGTCGTGATCGCCGACGCGGGTGCGCCCCTCGATCCGGCCGACGAAGGTCGAGCCGATGATGCTCTCGTGCACGAAGTCCTCGCCCTCCGCGAGCCGTCCGGTGGCGGCGAGCTGCGCCATGCGCGCCGAGGTGCCGGTGCCGCAGGGCGAGCGGTCGATCGCCTTGTCGCCGTAGAAGACCGCGTTGCGCGCGCTGCCCTCGGGCGTGCGCGCGCGGCCGGTCCAGAGCACGTGGGTGAGCCGGTCGATCGCCGGGTTCTCCGGATGCGCGATCGCGTGGCGTGCGTTGAACGCGGCGCGCAGGCGCGGGCTGACGCGCAGGATGTCGGAGGGCTGGAGCTCGGCGAGGTCGCCGTAGCCCGGCTGCGGCTCGACGATGGCGTAGAAGTTGCCGCCGTAGGCGACGTCCACCGACAGCGTCCCGAAGCCCTCGACGTCGACCTCGAAGCCGCGCCCGAGCAGGAACGAGGGTACGTTCGTCAGCCGCACGGAGGCGACCCATGGCCCGTCCATGACGTAGCGCGCCTCGACGAGCCCGGCGGGCGTGTCGAGCCGCAGCACGCCGGGCTCGCGGGGCGTGACCAGCCCGTGCTCGATGATCGTCGTCACGGTGCCGATCGTGCCGTGCCCGCACATCGGCAGGCACCCGGTCGTCTCGATGAACAGGAGGCCGACGTCGCAATCGGCCCGGGTCGGTGGGTAGAGGATCGTGCCCGACATCAGGTCGTGCCCGCGCGGTTCGAACATCAGGCCTGTGCGGATGAAGTCGTACTCGGCCAGGAAGTGCTGCCGGCGCGCGAACATGGTCGCGCCCTCGAGGGGCGGCACGCTGCCGCCGGCGACGACGCGCACGGGATTGCCGCAGGTGTGGCCGTCGATGCAGAAGAAGGTGTGGCGTGCCATCCTCGCCGCTCCCGGCTCAGGCCGCGGCGCCGAGGCCGACGTCCGGCAGCGCCGGGCGGGTCGCGAGCGCAGTCCGCATCAGCCCCTCGACCTCCGCGCGCTCCTCGGGCGTCAGCGGCAGGCGCGGCGGGCGGGTCCGGTCGCTGCCGCGCCCGGCGATGTGCTCGCAGGCCTTGATGCACTGCACGAGGTCAGCGCGGGCATCGAGGTGGAGGAGCGGCATGAACCACTCGTAGAGCGGCATCGCTTCCGCGATCCGCCCCTCCCGCGCGAGCCGGAACAGCGTCTCGCCCTCCTTCGGGAACACGTTCGACAGGCCCGACACCCAGCCTTCGGCGCCGAGCACGACGCTCTCGAGCACGGTGTCGTCGAGCCCCGCGAAGAGCACGAATCGGTCGCCCGCGAGGTTGCGCAGGTCGACGAAGCGGCGCGTGTCGCCCGACGATTCCTTGAAGGCGACCACGGTCTCGCAATCGGCGAGCGAGGCGAGGATGTCGGGCGTGACGTCGTTACGGTAAATCGGCGGGTTGTTGTAGACCATCATCGGCAGGTCGACGGCGGTCGCGACGCCGCGGAAATGCGCCGCGGTCTCGAAGGGCTTGGCCGAGTAGACCAGCGCGGGCATCACCATGATGCCGTCCACGCCGGCCAGGCGCGCCTCCCGCGCGGTCTCGACCGCGAAGGCCGTCGTGAACTCGGCGACGCCGGCGATCACCGGCACCCGGCCGCCGGCGGCGTCCTTGGCGATCTCCATGATCTCGCGCTTCTCGGCGTGCGTCAGCGAGCAGTTCTCGCCCACCGTGCCCCCGACGATGAGCCCGGACACGCCGTCCGCGACGAGCGCCGTGACGACGCGGTGCGTGGCATCGCGATCGAGGGAGAAGTCCCCTCGGAACTGCGTCGTGACGGCGGGAAACACCCCCTGCCAGTCGATCCTCGTCGCCATCGCCGCACCCTCGCGCCTCGGTCTTACTGCCGGCGAGTGGATTGTATATAATGTACGATGTCAAGGGCGCGCGCGGGAGAGCCACCCCTACAGCCCCTCGACGAACGACATCAGGCGCTCTCGATCCGCCGCGGAGAGCCCGTCGAAGGCCGCGCGGGCGCGGGCCGCCTCGCCGCCGTGGGCGGAGATCGCCTCGGCGACCGTCGCGGCGCGGCCGTCGTGGAGGAGGCCGGCGCCGTCGGCGAGCGCGCGCGAGAGGCCCCAGAGGGGGGCGGTGCGCCATTCGGTGGGAGCGATGCCGGGCTCGGTGGCGCCGCCGTCGAGGCCCGGGCCGAGGTCGTGCACCAGGAGGTTCGTGTAGGCGCGCACCGGGCCGTCTGGCGTCGGCAGCGCGGGGAGGTGGCAGGCGGCGCAGCCGGTCTGCGCGAACAGGACGGCGCCGATCGCGTCGGGCGCGGGCGCCGGCGGGGCCGGGACGGCGGCGAGGTAGGCGGCGACGAGGGCGACGATCTCGTCGACGATCTCGGGCGTCGCGCCGTCGCCGCCGTGGGGCGCCGCGCGGCAGGCGGGGTCCGGGCAATCGCCCTCCGGCGCCGGGCGGAGCGTGGTGGACAGGCCGAGATCGACGGCGAAGGCGATCGCGGTCATCTCGGCGAGGTCGGCCGCCTGCGCCTTGTGGCCGAAGCGGCCGACGAAGCGGCCGGAGATACCGTCGCCGTCGGCGTCGTCCGGGTCCGCCGCGGCGGCGAGGACTTCGTCGGGCACCGCCTCGAGCCGGCCGAGCCCGCGCAGGGCCGGCGCGATCCGCGCGCCGGTGCGGGTCGTCGCGGCGAGCGGGCCGCGGGCGAGGGCGTGCGGCGCGAAGCCGTCCTGGGTGCGCCGCACGAGCCCATCGGGCGCGAAGCCCGACACGGCGGCGGTCTGGATCTGCGTGCCGTAGGCCGGGTCCGGCCGCCCGGCCGCATCCGAGAGGCGCAGCACCAGCGTCTCGCTCGTGACCACCCCGTCGGCGTCGCCGCGCGTGGGTGCGCGCACGAGGCCGACGTGGCAGGAGACGCAGGCGCGCGCGTTGAACAGCGGACCCAGGCCGTCGTTCGCCTTGGTCGAGGACGGTGCCGGCACCCAGGCCCGCTCGAACAGCGCCTCCCCGAGCAGGCGGGACATGCGGTCGTCGGCGGCTGCTGGGAAGGCGGGGACGCAGACGGCGATCACCATGGTGAGCCATGGGCGCCACGGTCCTCCCCTCTCCCTCGTGGAGAGGGGCCGGGGGTGTGGGGCGTGGCGGTCGCGCTCGACGCTCCCTCCTCGCGCCAGTGAGCCGCCTGCCTGCATGGGCCACGGCCGCAATCCTGCACGCCCCACACCCCTAACCCCTCTCCACGAGGGAGAGGGGAACACGTCGCGGCCGAGTCGAACGGCGCGGCTACTCCTCGAGCAGCGGCTCATAGCGGTCGTCCGTTAGCGTCTTCAGGAAGGCGACGAGGGCGTCGATGCGCTGGTCGTCGAGGGCGGGGCCGTGCTCCAGCTCCTCCAGCGCGAGCGTGCCGGGGTGCGGCGGCGGGCCGAAGGGGGCGCCGGTCTCGGGGTTGATGCGCCGGCGCTCGGAGCGGGTGTTGTACGTGTTGTAGAAGAGGATGACCGTGCGCAGGTCCTGGAAGACGCCGTTGTGCATGTAGGGGCCGGTGACGGCGACGTTCCGGAGCGTCGGCGTGCGGAAGCGCCCGGCCTGCGCCGGGTCCCCCGCGGCCGCGGGGTTCTCGCCGAGGCCCGCGTCCTCAGCGAGGTCCGGATGCGCCGGGGTGCCGATGTTGTGGTAGCGGTGGTCGGTGAAGGTCTCGCGGGCGTCGCCGAGGCCGCCGTCGCCGAGGTGACACAGCGCGCAGTTCGTGAACTGCTGCGAGAAGAACAGCACGCGGCCGAGCTCCTCGAGATCGGTCAGCTCGGCCTCGCCGGCGAGCCAGCGGTCGTAGCGCGCGGAGTAGGGCGCGAAGGTCTCGGTGCGCTCGAACGCGGCGATCGCCTGGCCGACCACGTCGAAGCCGCGCTGCGGATCGTCGAGGACGCCCGGCGCGAAATGCGCGTCGAAGGCCGCTTCGTAGGCCGGGTCGGCGCGGATGGCGGCGACGACGGCGGCCTCGTCCGCCATCTGCATCTCGGCCGCGTCGAGCATCGGCCCACCGGCCTGCGCGGCGAGGTCGGCGGCGCGCCCGTCGTGGAACATGCCGCCGCGGAAGCCCTCCACGTCGCGGTGGAAGGCCGGGACCGCGGCTGCGTAGGTCAGCGTCGGCGCGTTGCGACGCCCCGTCGAGACGTCGTCGGCCCCCAGCGACACCGCGCCGCCGAGCGCGTCGTCACGCGGATCGGCGAAGCCGGCGGCGGGGTCGTGGCAGGTCGCGCAGGACTGCGTGCCGCTCGCCGAGAGGCGCGGGTCGAAGAACAGCGCCTCGCCCAGGGCGGCGGGAGAGGCATAGGCCAGGGTCGGCTCCGCCGGTGTGCCGGAACCGCGTGCCGACGCGACGACGCTCCCGGCCGCGAGGGCGGCCAGGAGCGCTCCGGCGAGCCGGGCGTGGGCTGCGGGAAGACGGGGTCGTGTCATGGGCCGCGTCGCGGAGATCCGTCGAGGTTGCTCGGTTCGTCGCGCACGCACGCCAGCGATGACGGATGCGCGGGTGCTCCCCTCTCCCTCGTGGAGAGGGGCTGGGGGTGTGGGGCGGGATGCCGGGGGGGGGGCTCCTCTGGAAGTGAGCGGCATCGACGTCCGAGGTCGTCCTGCACGCCCCCCACCCCCGCCCCTCCCCACGAGGGGGAGGGGAGAGCGTCGGCGGCCGGCATCTCGCGACCGCAGGCTCACCGCACCAGCGTCGGATCGTCGAGGCTGTCGGAGCCCTCCACGGTGATGGTCAGCCCGAGGTCCGCGACCAGCGTCTCGAGCGCCCTCGCCTGAGCGACGAGGCCCTCGACGCCCGCCTCGAGCACCGCGTTGCCCTCGGCGTTGCCGAGCGCGAGCATCTGGTCGTAGGCCTCGACGCCATCGTCCGCGCGCTGCTTCATGACGGCGAGACGGGCGTGCGCCTCCTCCATCGCCGCGGAGACGGCCTGCGCGGCCTCGGGCGCCTCGGCCGCAGCGTAGTCCGCGAGCCCGGGACCCTCGACGACGCTGCCGTCGGTGCGCGCGTAGCGGCCCTGGTAGAGCGCCTGCATGCCGACCTGGTTGTAGTAGTGCGAGTTGTGGGTGTTGTCGGAGAAGCAGTCGTGCTCCTCCTCCGGATCGTGCAGGAGGAGGCCGAGCTTCATGCGCTCGCCGGCGAGTTCGCCGTAGGAGAGGGAGCCGAGCCCCGTGAGGATGGTCGCGAGCCCGCCCTCGGCGCCCTTGCCCGCGATGTCGGAGCGCGCCGCGCCGCCGTCCTCCCAGGCCGCGACCATCTCCTCGAGGTCCGCGATCAGGAGGTCGGTCGCGGCGACGAGGTAGTCGCGCCGGCGCGCGCAATGGCCGTTGGTGCAATCGTCGCCGAGCGCGAAATCGCTCGCCGGGCGATCACCGGCGCCGGCGTCGGTGCCGTTCAGGTCCTGGCCCCAGAGCAGGAACTCGATCGCGTGATAGCCGGTCGCGACGTTGGCCTCGACGCCGTCGGCCTCGTGCAGCGCCTTGAGCAGGTCCATGTCGACGGTGGCGGCGTCGATGGTCTCGCGGCCGACCCGGATCGTCTCGTTGGCGATGACGTTCGCGGTGTAGAGCGGGTTCTCGTCCGACTCCTCGCCGTAGCCGTCGGTGTCCACGTAGTCGATCAGCCCCTCGTCGAGCGGCCAGGCGTTGACCTTGCCCTCCCACGCGTCGACCAGCGCGTTGCCGAAGCGCAGCCCTTCCGTCTGCTGGTAGGGCACGCGCGCGGCGAGCCAGGCCTCCCGCGCCGCCGCGAGCGTCGCGTCGCTCGGGGTCTCGAGCAGCGCGTCGACGGCGCCGCGCAGGTTCCGGGCGGCGGCGAGCGAATCCGCGTACATGGCGTGCGCGATGTCGGCATAGGTCTCGACCACCGCCTCGGCGCTCGGCGCGGCGGCGAAGGCGGGCGCCGTGGCGAGGAGGCCGGCGAGGGCGGTCGCGGCGAGGAGCGCGCGCGGCGAACGGGTCATGGGGATCTCTCCGGGCTGTCGGTCCAGTTTGGAACGCTTCCAAAAACCAAGCGATTTCAGGCACTTGGCTAGCCCGCTGCGGTTTCCCGTGCAACCCTTGTGATTTCCCCGATGGTACTTTGGAACGGCTCTCGTCCAATCAATGCCGACCGGACGAAGCGGTGCGCCGATGCTTCCGATCCTCGCGAGATCGCGATCAAACCGCCTCGCGACATGCCATCCTCCCTGTGCGGTACGTTTGCAACGCTTTGAATGTTTTCAGCGAACCCACTTGCCGTCTGCCGTCACACCGAAGGAGAATGACACGACGCAACGAATTCACGGTGAGGATCCACCAATGAAGCGCATGGCACTCGCGGCCGCTTTCGTCCTGTCCGCAACGGCAGCCGGGGCTGCCGATCTCCCGGCCCCGCAGGCGCCCGTGCTCGCGGCCCCGTTCTCCTGGACGGGTGCCTATGTCGGCGTTCACGGCGGGTATGGCTGGACGGACACCGACTGGCGTCTGCTCGACAATGCTGGCCCGGGCGCTTGCGGCGAGTGCGGCACGATCGTCACCGGGTTCGGCGCCGACGGGTTCCTCGCGGGTCTTCAGGGCGGCTACAACTGGCAGCTCGCCAACGGCGTCGTCATCGGCGTGGAAGCAGACCTGTCCTTCACGTGGGCGGATGGCGAAGGCCGCTGGAACGCCGCGACCCGCACGGCCGCGCTCGATCTCGACTTCCTGGCGACGCTCGGTCCGCGGATCGGCTACGGCGCGGATCGACTGCTCGTCTACATCGAAGGAGGGCTCGCGCTGGCCCGCGGTGAGTACGAGCATCGCAACCTCACGAACGGGGCGCGGTTCACGTCGGACGAGACGCGGACCGGCTGGTTCGTCGGCGGTGGCGTGGAATACGCCTTCGCGCAGAACTGGTCCGCGAAGATCGAGTACAACTATGTCTCGTTCGGCGACGAATCGGTGAACTTGGCCGGGAATCGTGGCGGCGGGCAGCCGGGAGTTGCCGTCTTCGATGTCGAGCAGGACATGCAGATCGTCAAGGCCGGCCTGAACTACCGCTTCTGAGCTTCTCAGCGGCGCGTCCATTCGATAAACACATTCGAATATTTGCACGGGACGGCGGGGGCATCCGGCCGTCCCTTTTGATTTCAATCAATTTAGGTCCCCGTCCGATCGGCCACAGTCCGCGTCGACGCAGCGGCCGCTCGGCCTGGAGATGCCGGCCATGCCGCGTCGAGACCAGACAGATCCCCGATTCTGGAGGACGGTTCATGACGCGTCTGAAAACACTCTCCCTCATCTCGTCCGCGGCGCTCCTCCTGGCGATTGCGGGGCCCCCCTCGCTGAACCGCATCGGCATCGATTCGGGTGGCGCCGCATTCGCCCAGCAGGGCGGTGGCAACCAGGGCGGCGGCAACCAGGGAGGCGGTGGCAACCAGGGCGGGGGAGGCCAAGGCGGTGGCCACACCGACGGTGAGAGCCATACCGAAAGCGACGACGCCGGCCACGACGGTGGCGCGCAGGGCGGTCGCGGGCAGGGTGGCGCCGGCGGCCAGGGCGGTGCGCCCGCCGCGAGCCCCGGGCAGGGCGGCCCCGGTGAGGATTCGGAGGGTCGCGGCCCGCAGGCCGGGCAGATGGGCCAGGGGGATTCGGGCGGCAAGCCCGCGTGGGCTCAGGAGGGTATCCCCGAGGTGGAGCTCGGGCGGCTGAGCGTGGCCCGCTCGCCCGATCAGGTTCTCGACCGTGCGCTCGCCGAGGTCCTGGCGACCTGGAATCCCGCCTACGCGGACGTCTACGACCTCACTGCTCTCGAGTTCGCGGGCGTCGCCGCGACCAGCTGGGACACGATCGCGCTCGTCGATTCTCCGCTGCAGAACCTGGCGCTGCTCGATGCCCTCTATGACGGCCGGCTCAACCTCGCGGACATCGGTATCGATCCGCCCAGCACGACCGATCTCGCCGCGATCCTCCTCGGCGTGGCGTCGGACAAGACCGTGCCGATCACGACCGACACCGTGATTGCGCTGAACGTGATCCTCGATCTCGGGCTCGACGCGACGCAGGCGGAGACGCTCGCATCGATGGCCGAGAGCGTCCGGCAGGCCGTGCTGATCGGGCACGGTTGACGAGGGTGGCCGGTGCGGCACGAGCCGCACTGGCCACCGCGCCCTGCGCACCCACTCACCGCTCCACCACCACGTTCGAGCGCGGCTTCGAGCAGCACAGGAGCACCATGCCGGCGTCGATCTCGCGCTGGCGGATGCCGCCCGCGTGCGCCATCTCCACCGTTCCCTCGCGCTTCCGCGTCTTGCACGTCCCGCACAGGCCCTTGGTGCAGGAGGCGGGCAGCCGCATGCCGGCGAGGCGGGCGGCGGCGAGGATCGTGGTGTTCTCGTCGCAGGGGACGGTGCGGCCGGACTTGGTGAAGGTGATCTCGAAGGTCGCGAGCGTCTCGTCCGGCGGGGGCGGCGCGGCCTCGCGCTCGCGCGGGGAAAGCTGGTCGAAGTCGAAGCTCTCCTCGTGATAGCGCGCCATGTCGTGGCCGGCGTTCTCCAGGAAGTAGCGCACGGCGGCCATGAAGGCGGGCGGGCCGCAGCAGAAGATCTCGCGCTCGCGGAAGTCCGACGACAGGGTGGCGACGAGCTCCGGCGAGAAGCGCCCGCGATAGCCCGACCAGGAGCGCTCGCCCTCGACGCTCTCGACCACGTGGGCGACGCGCAGGTTGAGGCGCCGGTGCGCCATCAGCTCGAGCTCGGCGCGGAAGATGACGTCCCGCGGCGTGCGGGCGAAGTGGACGTAGAGCGTGTCGAGGTCCTCGCCGACGTCGAAGTCCCGTCGCACGTGGCTGATCAGCGGCGTCGCGCCGACGCCGCCGGAGATGAACAGGCGCTTGGGGTTCGGGTGCGCCCAGGTCGAGAACTCGCCCATCGGCCCGACCGCGCGCACCACGTCGCCGACGCGCAGGTTGTCGTGCAGCCAGTTGGAGACGACACCGCCGACGCAGCGCTTGACCGTGATCGCCACCGTGTGCGGGCGCGTCGGCGAGGAGGCGATCGTGTAGCAGCGGTTGACCGAGCCGCCGTCGACGGGGACGTCGAAGGTGAGGAACTGCCCCGGCGCGAAGTTGAACTGCCGCGGCTCGGGCGAGACGAAGACGAAGGTCTTGACGTCGTGCGTCTCCTCGTAGACCGCCCGGCAGATCAGCCGGTCGTCCTCCTCGCAGTCCCAGACCGGGTAGAGCGCCTCGAGCGAG
Organism: Salinarimonas sp. NSM; assembly: GCF_052380005.1. Lineage (NCBI taxonomy): Bacteria > Pseudomonadati > Pseudomonadota > Alphaproteobacteria > Hyphomicrobiales > Salinarimonadaceae > Salinarimonas > Salinarimonas sp. NSM. The sequence goes on along the minus strand of NZ_JBQTCJ010000052.1, from coordinate 20,219 downwards.
AGGCCGTGGCGGGCGGGCATGGGCGAGGCTCCGCGGTGCGAGCGGGAATCAACGGGCGTTCCCGGCGGCGAGGCCGGCGCCGAGCCGCTCGACGTACCAGGCGACGAAGCGCTCCACGAGCCCTTCCGTCCAGGGGGAATACGGCCCCGGCTCGTAGGCGGGGCTCGAGACGCCCTTCTGGCCGATGGCGACGAGCGCGCCGTCCTGCTCGTTGGTGGCGCGCCAGACCTCGGTCAATCGCTCGACATCGTAGTCGATGCCCTCGACCGCGTCGCGGTGGACGAGCCAGCGGGTGCGCAGCAGCGTGCGGTCGGGCGCGAGCGGGATGACGCTGAACGTCACCGCGTGGTCCGCCATCAGATGATGCCAGCCGTTGGGCTGCGTCCAGAACGAGAGGCCGCCGAGCCGCGGCTCCGAGAGCCCGCCCAGCAGGCGCCGGCAGGCGGACCGCGTGTCCATGGTCTGCGATTCGCCGGCGCGGTCGATGGCGAGGCGCTGCGTGCGGAAGCCCGTGGCGCAGCCGGCGAGGCGCTCGATCTCGGCGAAGGGCAGGCCCTCGCGGGTCCAGCGGGCCTCGAACTCGCCGCAGATCCGCTCGTAGGCGGCCATGGCGGCGGCGCGGTCGGCGTCGGCGTCGTCGGGCGCGAAGCCGAAGCCGTACTCGAACAGCGAGACGGTGAGCTCGGGATGGTTCGTCGCGCAGTGATAGCACTCGCGATTGTTCTCCATCGTGAGCTTCCAGTTGCCCTCCTCGATCAGGTCGATCGACGCGGCCACCTTCGCCTGCGCCAGGCCGTGGGGCGCGAGGTAGGGCGTCATCGCCGCCGCCATGGCGTCGAAGTCCGCCGGCGGCTCCCCGGCGAGGCAGACGTGGATCAGGCCGGCGAGGCTCCTCACGTGCACGCGCTTCAGGGAGTGGCAGGCCCGGTCGAAGCCCGCGCCCATGTGCTCGGCGTGGAGCAGCGTGCCGTCGAGGTCGTAGGTCCACTGGTGGTAGGGGCAGACCAGCTTGCCGACGACGCCCGCGGGCTCGGAGAGGATGCGCGCGCCCCGGTGTCGGCAGACGTTGTGGAAGGCGGCGAGGTTCCCGTCGTCGTCGCGCACCACGATGATCGAGGCCGTGCCGATCTCGACGGTGACGTAGTCGCCCGGCTCCGCCACCTCGCCCTCGACGGCGACGAAGATCCAGTGGCGCCCGAAGATCAACGCGAGGTCGTGCTCGAAGATCTCGGGCGCCGTGTAGAACGGCGCCTCCAGCGAATGGCCGGGCCTGCGCCGCGCCAGGAGCGCCTCGACCGCAACCGCGCCGTCTCGTGCCATCGCGCCCTCTCGAAGCCGGGCCACCGTATCGAGGGAGTGTGCCGCACGGCCGGCCCGAGCGCCTTTCGCGCCAGCGACGCGCAATGTCGCTTTCGCGCCATCCGCGCCGACCGCATCGCCGCACGTCGCACGCGCGTCATTTCCCGTCGCCTCGAGGCTGGCGCCCGCGCCCGCGGGCGGGCAGTCTCGCGGGTGCGAATCGACGACGAACCCGACGGGGAAGGACACGCCATGAAGACGCGCGCCGCGGTCGCCTGGGAGGCCCGCAAGCCGCTCACAATCGAGACCATCGACATCGAGGGCCCCAAGGCCGGCGAGGTCCTCGTCGAGGTGATGGCCACCGGCGTGTGCCACACCGACGCCTACACGCTCTCGGGGATGGATTCGGAGGGCAAGTTCCCGGCGATCCTCGGCCACGAGGGCGCGGGCATCGTCCGCGAGGTCGGCGCGGGGGTGACGACGCTGAAGGTCGGCGACCACGTCATCCCGCTCTACACGCCGGAATGCCGCAACTGCAAGAGCTGCCTGTCGCAGCGCACCAACCTGTGCACCGCGATCCGCTCCACGCAGGGACAGGGCGTGATGCCCGACGGCACGAGCCGCTTCCGCTGCGACGACGCGCCGGTGTTCCACTACATGGGCTGCTCGACCTTCGCGAACTTCACGGTGCTGCCGGAGATCGCGCTCGCCAAGGTCCGCGAGGACGCGCCGTTCGACAAGATCTGCTACATCGGCTGCGGCGTGACGACCGGCATCGGCGCGGTGATCTACACCGCCAAGGTCTGGCCCGGGGCGAACGTGGTGGTGTTCGGGCTGGGCGGCATCGGGCTCAACGTCATCCAGGGCGCGCGCATGGTCGGTGCCGACAGGATCATCGGTGTCGACATCAACCCGGGCAAGCGGGCGATGGCCGAGCGGTTCGGCATGACGGATTTCGTGAACCCGAAGGAGGTCGGCACGGACAAGGTGGTGCAGGCGATCGTCGACCTCACCGGCGGCGGCGCGGACTTCTCGTTCGACGCGACCGGCAACGTCGACGTCATGCGTCAGGCGCTCGAATGCTGCCACCGCGGCTGGGGCGAATCGATCATCATCGGCGTGGCCGAAGCGGGCCGCGAGATCGCGACGCGCCCCTTCCAGCTCGTGACGGGGCGCGTCTGGAAGGGCACGGCCTTCGGCGGGGCGAGGGGGCGCACGGACGTGCCCAGGATCGTCGACTGGTACATGGACGGCAAGATCGACATCGACTCGCTCATCACCCACACGATGCCGCTCGACGAGATCAACACCGCCTTCGACCTGATGCACGCGGGCGAGTCGATCCGCTCGGTCGTGGTCTACTGAGAATGGAAGTTATTCTGCTGAGATTGCGCCAGCCATTCCGCTGATGAGCAGACACGTAACAATTTTTTATAGTTTAAAGTTTGTTGCTTTATCGCGTTCTGCCTCAAGAATATCTCGTTCTGTCACAATGATCCGCCTTATATTTTCACATTCGTAAAGAGAGGTCTTCGTTGTCTGCAATATTAATTCCAACATCCGCCTAAGTTGATCTTTGTCTTTTACTCGTGATAGAAAATCACTTGATTTCGGCAGGCTTCTTAGTGGCAATATAAAAAATTTGACAGAATTAATGATAGACCCATAGTTTTTACTAAAACGTCCTATATTATTGTAACTCAAAGAAATCTGACGACTAAATTCATCTATATTCATTAGATCCCTACTGAGAATAATAGAATCTTGTTTCTCATAAAAAATCACATCATTATCCAGAATGCTTTTCATAATGTGGTTAGCTGAGTCGCAGGATGATATTATTTGGTGTAAATTTCCTTCTATCTCATAGATAAAATCAAGTCTTTTATCAATTTCCTCTAACCGTTGAAAGCGAGCCTGACGGGCGGCCAGAGTTATTTGACCAATTCCGATTAAGAGTGCAGAAAAAGCTGCAAATAAGGCTACTATACCGGGGAGCCATTTTCGAAGACAGTCTACGTCACTTTCTTTAGGATTACAGGTTTGGATTCGAGCTTCGCTAAACTCAGTTGAAAAATCCAATGCAATAGCAAAAATCAACGCAAAGAATATCAAGACGCTACCTGAGGGCGGGCGGTCATTACGAGATCCTTCCATGTGTTCACGACCTGCAAGTCTAACGGAGAGATCAGGGCGATCTATACGGGGTCCGCCCACACTGACCACACTCTTGAAAAATTCATACAGGCACTGGTCGTTCGCCGGCTGCAAAGCGGGAATTCGCGTATCCTATGTCCTGAACTAATCGTTGTCGAGCATGCTTGGCTTGTTTCGAAGGCTGCAGGCTTTCGAGCGCTCAAGCGGCGACCTCGCCCGCGACCGCCTCGGCGGCGGCGAGCGCGTGGGCCACGAGCGCGGTGCCGACGCGGGCGTACTCGAGCCGCAGCGCCGCGACGTGCTCGACGCCGCGCGCGGCGAGCTCGTCCTCCTCGACGCCGCGCATGGCGAGGCTGAGCTCGTAGATGCCGATCGCGCCGATGTTGGCGGCGCTCGAGCGCAGCGCGTGGACATGGTCGCGGAAGGCCTCCGCGTCGCCGCTCGCCACCGAGTCGTCCAGCGAGTCGAGGAGCGCCTGCGCGTCGCCGAGGAAGGCGCTCGTGACCTCGTCGCGGAAGTCCGCGCCGCCGAGCCGCTCGAGATCGTCGAGCGTCTTCGTGCGCAGCGCCGGGCGTTCGCCCGCGGCCGTCCCGACGGGGCCGGCGTCGTGCGCCTCGCCTCCAGTCCTCGCGGCCGTTTCCTCCTCCTCCGCGAAGGCGGCGCGCGCGTCGTCCGGTCCCGGGATGTGGATGAAGCCGCCGGCGGGCTCGGCGCGGGCGACGTCGGCGAGGACGGCGAAGAGGCGCGCGGGCTCGATCGGCTTCGTCACGCAGCCCACCATGCCGGCCTCCTCGCACAGGCGCCGCGCCTCCGGCGTCGCGTCGGCGGTCAGCGCCACGATGGGGCTTCGCCGGCTCGCGTCCGGCTGGGCGGCGCGGTAGAGCTTGGCCGCGAGGATGCCGTTCATCACCGGCATGTTGACGTCCATGAGCACGACGTCGAAGGGCTCGGCGATCATCGCGTCGAGCGCGCTCTTGCCGTCGGCGACGATCGCGGCGCGGTGGCCCTCGCGCTCCAGGATGCGCGCGATGACCTTCTGGTTCGTGACGTTGTCCTCGGCGACGAGCACCTTGAGCGGCCGGTCCGGGCGCGCGTGGGTGTGCTCGCGGCTCGTCGCGGAGAGGGCGACGAGCCCGCCCGCCACGCCGGCGAGCCGCAGCGCCGCCTCGACGTCGCCGTCGAGCGCGGCCGCGGGCAGCGCGCTCGCGAAGAGCCGGCGCACGGCGTCGTCGACGACGATCCCGTCCGCCCGCAGGAGGATGCTCGCGGCCGGCGTGACCCCCGCCTGCGCGAGTGCGGCCAGCGCGGCCTCCGGGGTGCGGCCGAGCGCGCGCGGGTCGAGGACGAGGAGCGCGCGACCCGAGACGGCGCCGATCGCCGTGGCGGCCGCATCGAGGTCCGACGTCGGCACGGCCCGTGGTCCCAGCGACGCGATCCGCTCGCCGAGGCGCTGGGCGGTCTCGCCGGGGGCGAGGATCACGACGTCGAGCGGCGGCAGCGTCTCCATCTCGCCCGCGGCCTCGCGGTCGATCGCGGCACGGAAGCCGAAGCGGAAGGTCGAGCCGGCGCCCGGCGTGCTGTCGAGCGAGATCGTCCCGCCGTTGAGCTCGACGAACTGCTTGGCGATGGCGAGGCCGAGCCCGGTCCCGCCGTAGCGGTTGATGATGCTCTCGTCGGCCTGGGCGAAGCTCTCGAAGATGCGCGCCTTGGCCTCGGGCGCGATGCCGATGCCGGAATCGGCGACGCTCACCCGCAGCACGACCTCGCCGCCCTCCTCCCGCTCGCTGTCGCAGGTGACGGCGACGTGGCCCGTGTCGGTGAACTTCACGGCGTTGCCGAGGAGGTTGAGGAGCACCTCCTCCAGGTGCTTGCGGTTCCCGCGCAGGCGGTGGGGCGTGGCCGCGTCGACGTGGAGCGTCAGCGCGAGGCCCTTGGCACGCGCCTGGGCGCGCACCAGCGCGGTCGTCTCCTGGAGCACCGCGTGCAGGTCGAAGGCGACGATGTCGGAGGGCATCAGCCCGGCCTCGAGCCGCGAGAAATCGAGGATGTCGTTGATGTGGTCGAGGAGCACGCGGCCGGCGGCGTTGATGGTGCGCGTCATCTCGCGCTGCTCGGCGTCGAGCTTCGTGTCCTCCAGGAAGCCCGACATGCCGATGATCGCGTTGAGCGGCGTGCGCAGCTCGTGGCTGACGCTCGCCAGGAAGAGGCTCTTCTGGCGCGACGCGTTCTCCGCCTCCTGCTTGGCGCGCGAGAGCTTGCGGATCAGCGAGGCGGCGTAGAGCGGCAGGATCACGAGGCCGATGGCGAGGCCCGCGGCGAGCTTGGGGTGCTCGCCCCAGTAATTGTCCTGGGTGAGGACGAGGCCGAAGCCGGCGACGCCCAGCGCCATCGCGGCGTAGAGGTAGCGCACCCCGAAGCGGAAGCCGTTGCCGAAGATGACCCACAGGTAGATCGGGTAGAGGATCGCGGTCGTCTGGCCCCCCACCGCGAGCCCGTAGGAGAGCGCGCCGAGGTCGAGCACCATCGCCGCGATGCGCCGCGGCGGGCAGGCCTCTCGCACGAGCAGGATGTGGAAGAGGAAGCCCAGGCCCGCGACCCAGTAGAACGTCACCACAGCGAGCGGCTGCTCGACGCCCTCGATCCCGAAGAAGCGGCAGGCGAGCAGGTAGGCGAGGATGATGCCCCCGATCACGAGGCGGTTCATCACCATCTCGTGCTCGCGATCCGGCCTGTCCCGGAAGGCGGGAATGCGCGAGACGCGCTCCTTGGCGGCACCCAGCTCGTGCGCGGCGGCGGAGGGGCGCTCGGCGAGGGGGGACCGCTCGGCACTCATGCGGACAGCCTCATCGTGGCGCTCTCGCGCACCAGCGCCACGAACTCGGCGGCTGGAACCGGTTTCGAGAACAGGTAGCCCTGCGCCTCGTCGCAGCCCTCCGCCCGCAGCAGCCCCACCTGCTCGGGGCTGTCGACGCCCTCGGCGACGGTCTCGATGCCGAGTGAATGACCGAGGTTGATGATGGCGCGCACGATGGCCGCGTCGTTGGGATCGTTCTTCATGTTGCGCACGAAGCCCTGGTCGATCTTCAGCCGGTCGACGGGGAACTTCTTCACGTAGGCCAGGGACGAGTAGCCCGTGCCGAAGTCGTCGATCGAGAACGTCACGCCGAGCTTGCGCAGCTCGGACAGCTCCGCGGCGACCGCCTCGGCGTTCTGCATGAGGATCGTCTCGGTGATCTCGAGGTCGAGGAGCTCCGGCTCGAGCGTCGATTCGGAGAGCACGTCGACGACGAGGTCGCGCATGGCGAGCTTGCGGAACTGGATCGGCGACAGGTTGACGCCCACCCGCAGCCGCGGGAGCCCCATCGCCTGCCAGGACTTCGCCTCGCGGCAGGCCTCGCGCATCACCCACTCGTTGATGGGGATGATGATGCCCGTCTCCTCGGCGAAGGGAAGGAAGTCGAGCGGGCGCACGAGCCCGCGCTTGGGGTGGCGCCAGCGCACCAGCGCCTCGGCGCCGACGATGCGCCCGGTGCGCAGGTCGATCTGCGGCTGGTAGTGCAGCTCGAACTCGCGGTTGGCGATCGCCCGGCGCAGGTCGGTCTCGAGCGTGATGCCCTCGCGCGCCGCGGTCACCATGTCCGCCGAGAAGAAGCGCATCGCGTTGCGCTCCTCGGCCTTGGCCCGGTACATGGCGATGTCGGCGTTCTTGATGAGGTCGTCGGTGTCCTCGCCGTCGCCGGGATAGAGCACGACGCCGAGGCTCGCGCCCACCACGATGTCCTCGCCGGCGATCCGGAACGGGTCGCCGATCGCGGCGATCAGGCGCCGTGCGAAGTCGCGGGCCTCCTCGGCGCTGCGCACGTCGGTCTGGAGCACCGCGTACTCGTCGCCGCCGAGGCGTGCCACCGTGTCGGTCTCGCGCACGATGTTGCGCAGCCGGTCGGCGACGATGCGCAGCAGCTCGTCGCCGCGATGGTGGCCGAGCGCGTCGTTGACGCTCTTGAAGCGGTCGAGGTCGACGAGGTGGAGCGCGAAGAAGCGGTCGCCGCGCCGGGCGCGGGCGATCTCGCGGCGCATGCGGTCCTGCAGCAGCGTGCGGTTGGCGAGCCCGGTGAGCGCGTCGTGATGGGCGAGGTGGACGAGATGACTCTCGGCCTTCTTGCGGTCGGTGATGTCGAGCGCCGTGGTGAGCACGGCGATCACGCGCCCGTCCGCGTCCGACAGCGGCGACTTCGTCACCACGAAGGCGTGCTTGGCGCCGTCGCTGTCGGTCACCTCCTCCTCGTAGCTCGGCAACGCGCGCGCCGAGCGGAAGACGAGCTGGTCGAGGGCGAGGCTGCGCTGGGCACGCTCGGGGCCGATCAGCTCCGAGGCCGGGCGGCCGATCGCCTCCGCCTGGTCGATCGCGGCGAAGGCCGACATGTGGGCGTTGAGGAAGATGCAGGCGCCGTCGCGGTCGTGCGCGCTGATCAGCGCGGGCACGGTGTCGATCACCTGGGCGAGCCGCTGGCGGCTGTCGCGCAGGAGCGCCTCGCGGGAGCGTTCGCTGTCCTCGAGCTCGCGCTCCAGGAAGGAGGCGCGGCTCTTGATGATCTGCGCCTGGCGGCGCATCTGCAGGAGGTTGCGCGCGCGGGTGAGGAACTCCGCGTGGTCGACGGGGCTGAGCAGGAAGTCGGTCGCGCCGGCCTCCAGCGCGTCGAGCCTGAACGAGCGTTCCTCGTAGACGGTGATGGCGATGACGGGCACGTCGTCGCAGCCGGGAAGCCGGCGGAACCGGCGCGTGAACTCCGCGCCGGTCATGGTCGGCATCTTGAAGTCGGTGATGACGAGGTCCGGCGTGCGCTCGGCGAGGCGCTCGAGCGCCTCCGCCGGATCGCCGAAGGCCTGGACCTCGACGCCCTCGGCGATCGAGGCCGCCAGGCGCGAGAAGATGTTTCGGTTCGTCACCCGATCGTCGAGGATGATGATCAGAGGCATGCGCGCGACACCGTCCCGTACTCGTGCCCGGTCGAGGGTCGCCCGAGCATGGTCGCCGAGCGTACGGACGAAGTCTAAAAGAACTTTCAACGCAGCAGGAAGCTCTCCCAGCGTCGAGATCCGACATTATCGGCTTTGCGACAATCTTCGCAAAGCAAGTATTCGAGTGTTTTCATTGGGGAACGAGGGCGAATAGAAATTAATCGACCCCGAATGGCATGGCGGGATGTCGCATCCTCCAGTCGGGGGCCCCTTCGTCGCGCTGAATTCGTGACTGGCGACAGGCTCGAGACCTTCGCCGCGACCTCGGCGAATATTTGATCCCAGGTTGCGTAACTTGTCGCGCGTCAGCGACGATCTCCCGCCGCCGCGTCGCTCACGCGGTCTGCGCGAGATCGCCGGGCGCATCCTCCATCTCGGAATCGGGATCGTCGGCCTCCTCGTCCGAGGCGTCGAGGCCGCGCGCGTCGGCGCCGGAGGCCTCGGCGAGGTTGCGCGCCACCTTGCGCAGGAGTTTGCGCAGCCGCTTGCGGTCCTTCGTGTCGAAATCCCCGAGCAGCTCGGCTTCCACCTCGTCCCAGAGCGACGCGATCGCGGCGGCCTTCGCGGCGCCCTCGCCGGTGAGGCCGACGCGCACGACGCGGGCGTCCTCCGGCTCGGCGCGGCGCTCGACGAGGCCCAGCGCCGCGAGCCGCGAGACGGTCTTCGAGGCGGTCGGCGGGCGCACGCGCAGGATGGCGGCGAGCTCGCCCATGGTCATCTGGCCCTCGGCGGCGAGCGCCTGGACGACCTGCTCCTGGCCCGCGAACAGGCCGAGCTCGCCCAGCCTGTCTCCCATGCGTGCGCGATGGAGCCGCGCCGCCTGGACCAGCGCCCATCCGACGCTCTTCGCCCCCGGATGCTTGGAGCCGGGATGCTTGGGCCCCGAATGCTTGGACCCCGAATGCTTGGACCTGCCGCTCATGCCCGCTCGCCCGACCATCTCTGCCGGTACCTCAATCGGCCAAACTAATGAAGCCTGGATGACAGCCGCCGAAATAAATCTCGGCCGGTCGCCGCGGATCCCGAACGCCGTCGTCCTCCATGGAGGCCGGGCGTCGACGCGGTCGTCTCCGATCGAGGACGGTGCGGGAGAGGGGGCCGATGGCGTCACGTCGCCGGTGACGGCACGCGCGGGCGCGGCGGTCGGTCCGTCAGCTCGGGTCCGGCTCGGCGCTGGCGGGATTGGAGCCGGGGGGCTTGGAGCTCGGGGACTTGGAGCTCGGGGACTTGGAGCTCGGGGACTTGGCGCCGGTTGGCTTGGAGCGGGCGGGCTTGGCGCCGGCGGGCTTGGCGCCGGTGGGCTTGGCGTCGGTGGACTTGGCGTCGGTGGACTTGGCGCTCGCTCCCGCCTGGGCGCTCTTGCGCGTGGCGGCGCGGGCGGTCTTCGCGGCTTTCTCGGCCGCCTTCTCCGCCGCGACGACGGCGGCGGCCTCGGCCTCGGAGGCTTCCTTGGCGAGCCGCAGGGCCCGCAGGCGGGCGGTGCGCTCCTCGACGGCACGGGCCTCGTTGTCGTGATCGATCCAGGCCTGCGCGTTCTCGCGCTCCTTCGTCGCCTGCGCCTCGGCGCGCATGCGCCGCGACTCGTCGGTGGGAGGCGTCTTGGTCACGCGGCGTCCTTTCCAATCGACGCTCGATCCTCTCGCGTCTTCCGTGCCCCATCTGTACCAGCTCGCGACCGCGGGGGATACCGTGGCGGCCCGTACTCCCCCGGATGGCCCGCGCCCCCCGCCGTGCCGCCTGCCCTCATCGTCCCCTGGGGTCGAGCGCGTCGCGCAGGCCGTCGCCGAGCACGTTGAAGGCGAGCACCGTGACGAAGATCGCGAGGCCGGGGAACACGGCCATCCACGGCGCCTGCGCCAGGAAGCGCTGGGCGGAGTTCAGCATCGAGCCCCACGACGGCATCGGCGGCTGCTGGCCCAGCCCGAGGAAGGACAGGCTCGCCTCGGCGATGACGGCGGTGGCGATGGTCAGCGTCGCCTGCACCAGGATCGGCGGCAGGACGTTGGGGAGCACGTGGCGCAGCGCGATGCGCCAATGCGGGTTGCCCACCGCCCGCGCCGCCTCGACCCATTCCTCCGAGCGCGCGGCGAGCACCTGGCCGCGGGTGAGCCGGATGAAGATCGGCGTCGCGGTCACGCCGATGGCGATCATCGCGTTGGTCAGGTTCGGGCCCAGGAAGGCCGCGAGCGCGATCGCCAGGATGAGGAAGGGGATCGCCAGCATGGCGTCGGTGACGCGCCCGAGCACGCCGTCGGTCCAGCCGCCGACGTAGCCCGCGAGAAGCCCGAGCGGGATGCCGGCGGCCATGGCGATGAGGACCGAGATCACGCCGGCGGCGAGCGAGGCGCGCGCGCCCCAGATCACCCGCGAGAGCACGTCGCGGCCGACCTCGTCGGTGCCGAGCCAATGCGCCGCCGAGGGCGCATGCCGCACCGCCGACCAGCTCTGGGCCGTGGGATCCCAGGGTGCGATCCACGGCGCGAGGAGCGCGCAGGCCACGATGACGAGGACGACGACGAGCGAGGCCATCGCCGCCGGCCGTCGGCGCAGGCGCCGCCAGGCCCGCCCGCCGGGGCTCTCGATGACGAAGGCGTCGGCCTCCGGCGCCGTCGCGGATGCGGATGTCGTGCCGGCGCTCATGTGCGCAGCCTCGGGTTCGCGAGGATGTAGCCGATGTCGGCGAGGAGGTTGAGCACGATGTACGTCGTCGCCGTGACGAGCACGACGCCCTGCACCACCGCGTAGTCGCGGTTGAAGACGGCGTCGACGATGAGCTTGCCGAAGCCGGGGATCGAGAAGATCTGCTCGGTGAGCACCGCGCCCGAGAGGAGCGTGCCGAACTCGAGCGCGCCCAGCGTGATCACCGGGGTGAGCGCGTTGCGCATGGCGTGCTTCCACACCACGGTGCGCTCCGAGAGGCCCTTGGCGCGCGCCGTGCGGACGTAGTCGCTGTCGAGCGCCTGGATCATGGCCGAGCGGGTGTGGCGCATGATCACGCCGGCGATCGCCGTGCCGAGCACGAAGGCGGGCATGATCGTGGTGGCGAGGGAGCGGCCGAGATCCTCGAACGGGCTGACGTAGCCGGACGCCGGCAGCCAGCCCAGATGCACGGCGAAGAGCAGGATCATCATGATCCCGAGCCAGAAGTTCGGCGTCGAGATGCCGGCGAGGCCGACCACGTTGACGACCCAGTCCCAGGCGGAGTTGCGCTTCACCGCCGACAGCACGCCGGTCGTCACGCCCAGCACGAGCGCGATCAGCATCGCCATGACCGCGAGCTGGATCGTGACCGGGAGCTTCTGCGCCACGAGCTCGGAGACCGGCACCTTGAGCCGCATCGACTCGCCGAGATCGCCGGCGAGCACCTTGCCGATCCACATCGCGTACTGCACCGGGATCGGCTGGTCGAGGCCGTATTGCTGGCGGATCTGCTCGATGACGACGGGGTCGCGCTCCTCCCCCGCCATCACCAGCGCGGGGTCCCCCGGCATCAGGTGCTGGAGCGAGAAGATCAGCACCGACACGAAGAACAGCGTCGGGACGAGCTGCGCGAGCCGCTTGCCGATGAGCTGGAGCACGATGCCCTCCATGATCTCCCCTCTCCCGTTCGGGAGAGGGGCCGGGGGTGAGGGTGTACGGGATGCGATGAAGGGCGCGGCCTTTGCCGGCGTCGCTGCCGAACGTCGAGCCGTGCGCCCTCACCCCTGCCCCTCTCCCGTCCGGGAGAGGGGTTCTTCGCATCACTCCATCGTCACGCCGAGGAGGCTGACGAGGCCGTCGGGGCGCGGCGTGTAGCCCTTCATGGCGTCCGTATGGGCGATCAGCATGGCGCGGTGGTAGAGGTAGAGCACCGAGCCCTCGGTGAGCCACACGTCGGCGACGTCGGAATAGGCCTGCATGCGGCCCTCCTGCGTCGTCGCGGTCCGCGCCTGCGTCAGCGCCGCGTCCACCGCCTCGCTCGCGAACTTGCCGTAGTTCAGCGGGCCGGTCGAATGGGCGAAGGAGTAGATGTTGCCGTCCGGATCGGGACGGCCCGACCAGGCCAGCATGAAGGCGCCGAAGCGGCCGGCCTCGGCCTCCTGCAGGCCCGTGGCGAACTCGACCACGCGGATCTGCATGTCGAAGCCCGCTTCCGCCGCCATGGCCTGGATCACCTCGGCGACCTGGCGGACCTCCGGGTTGTTGGGGACCATGAAGTCGACGACGACCGGCGTCGCGACGCCCGCCTCGGCGATCAGCGCCTTGGCCTTCTCGACGTCGCGCGCGGGAACCGGGTAGGCGTCCTGGTACCAGGCGTTCTCCGGGCCGACCCACTGGTTGCCGGGAAAGAAGGCGCCGTCGAAGACGACCTGGTTGAGCGCCTCGCGGTCGATGGCGAGGTTGAGCGCCTGGCGCACCAGCGGGCTCTCGGCGAGCGGGCCGGTGGCGCCCTCGCCGTTGGCGACGTTGATGGTCATGCCCTGATAGCCGAGCTCGGTCGTCGTCTCGAGCACGAGGTCGGCATCCGCCTCGATCGTCGGGATGTCGGTGGCGAGCGCGCGCTCGATCAGGTCGAGCTCGCCGGACTGGAGGTTGGCGAGGCGCACGGTGGAATCCGGGATCGGCCGGAACTCGACGCGGTCGATGTTGACGGCGTCCGCGTTCCAGTAGTCGTCGAACTTCTCAAGCACGATGCGGTCCTGCTGGACGCGCTCGACGAACTGGAAGGGCCCGGCGCAGACCGGGTTGTTCCCGAACTGGTCGCCCGCGGCCTCGGCGGCGGCCGGCGAGACGATCATGCCCGAGCGGTCGGTGAGGGTCGCGAGCAGCGGCGCGAAGGGGCTCTTCAGGGCGAGCCGCACCGTGAGCGGGTCGACGACCTCGACGCTCTCGACGATCGAGAGCTCGCCGCGGCGGAAGGAGCCCTCCATCGAGCGGTGGCGGTCGAGCGAGTACTTGACCGCCTCCGCATCCATCGGCGTGCCGTCGTGGAAGGTCACGCCCTCGCGCAAGCGGATCGTCAGCGACAGGCCGTCCTCCGAGGTCTCGTGCGAGACCGCGAGCTGCGGGACGATGGCGAGATTCGCGTCGATGTCGAACAGCTTGTCGCACAGCGAGGCGAAGACGATACGCCCGACATAGGTGCGCCCGAGCGACGGGTCGAGCACGTCCGGATCCTCGGCGAGCCCGACGCGGACCGTGGTCTGCGCGCTCGCGCCGGTGGCGGCGAGGCCGAGCGTCGCGGTGGTGAGCGCTGCGGCGAGAACGATGCGTCTCATCTCGAGATGTCTCCTTCTTGATGCCGGATTTTCCGGCGGGTTCCCCTCATTGCGCCACGGCCTTCGCCGCGGCGGCCTCGTCGCCGCCGGCGAAGGCGGCGAAGAGCGTCTCGAGCCTCGGGTCGCGCGCCGGCTCGCGCGGCGCGAGATCGCGCGCGTCGGGCAGCGTGGTCGCGAAGAGGCAGGCGGAAGCGTGCGTCGGGCTCACCGGCGCGAGCGGCGGACGGTCCTTTCCGCAGGCCGGCTCGACGTGCGGGCAGCGGGTGCGCAGGTGGCAGCCCGACGGCGGCGAGAGCGGGCTCGGCACGTCGCCCTCGAGCAGCCGCCGCTCGCGGCGCGCCAGCGGCGAGGGCGCCGGGATCGCGGAGAGCAGCGCGCGCGTGTAGGGATGGCGCGGGTCGTCGAAGATCTCGTCGGTCGTGCCGGTCTCGACGATGCGCCCGAGATACATCACGCAGACCCGGTCGGCGATGTGGCGCACCACGCCGAGGTCGTGGGAGATGAAGACGTAGGCGAGCCCGAGCCGCGCCTGGAGGTCTTCCAGGAGGTTGAGGATCTGCGCGCGGATCGAGACGTCGAGCGCCGAGACCGGCTCGTCGCAGACGATCACCTTCGGCTCGACTGCGAGCGCGCGGGCGATGACGATGCGCTGGCGCTGGCCGCCGGAGAACTCGTGGGGGAAGCGCGCCGCCTGGCGCGGGTTGAGCCCCACCGCCTCGAGCAGCGCCGCGACCCGCGCCGCGCGCTGCGCCGGCGGCACGACCGCGTGCAGCATCAGGGGCTCGGCCAGGATCTCGCCCACCGTCATGCGCGGGTTGAGCGCGGCGAACGGGTCCTGGAAGACGATCTGCGCCGTGCGGCGAAGCCCCCTCAGGTCGCGCTCCCGGGCGTGCGTGACGTCCGCGCCGTCGACGACGATGCGCCCGCTCGTCGGCTCGACGAGGCGCAGGATCATGCGCCCGAGCGTCGACTTCCCGCAGCCGGATTCCCCCACGAGCGCCAGCGTCTCGCCGGGATGGACCGCGAGCGAGACGCCGTCCACCGCCTTGACGCTCGCCGTCGTGCGGCCGAAGAGCGTGCGCTCGGCGACGAAGTGCTTGACGAGGTCGTGCGCCTCGAGGACGGGCGGGGGGGGCGACGCGACGGGCCTCATGCGGCGAGCTCCTCCAGAGGCGCGCGCCAGCACCGCGTGGCACGGCCACCGCCGATGTCGACGAGGTCCGGCATCGTCGCGCAGCGCTCGATCCGGAAGGGGCAGCGCGCCGCGAAGCGGCAGCCCGCCGGCGGGCGCGACATGTCGGGCACCGCCCCCTCGATCGCGGCGAGGCGCCCGCGGGCGCGGTCGAAGCGCGGCAGCGAGCCCATCAGCCCCACCGTGTAGGGATGCTGCGGAAACCGGAACAGCTCCTCCACCGGCGCGCGCTCCACCACCTGGCCGGCATACATCACGGCGACGTCGTCGCAGACCTCCGCGACCACGCCGAGGTCGTGGGTGATCAGCACGACGGCGGTGCCGGTCTCCTCGCGCAGGGCGCGCATCAGGTCGAGGATCTGCGCCTGGATCGTCACGTCGAGCGCGGTCGTCGGCTCGTCGGCGATGAGGAGCCGCGGCTCGCAGGCGAGCGCCATGGCGATCATCACCCGCTGGCGCATGCCGCCGGAGAGCTTGTGCGGGTAGTCCCCGAAGCGCCGCGCCGGCTCCGGGATGCGCACGCGCGCGAGCATCTCCACCGCGCGCTCGGCGGCCTCGCGCTTGCCCACGGCGCGGTGGCGCACGATCGCCTCCACGATCTGGTCGCCGATCGTGTAGGACGGGTTGAGCGAGGTCATCGGCTCCTGGAAGATCATGGCGAGCCGATCGCCGCGCAGGTCGCGCAGCGTGCGCTCGCTCTCGGCGAGGAGATCGCGCCCGTCGAAGACGACGCGGCCCGTCACGCTGGTGCCCGTCTTCGGCAGGAGCCCCATCACCGCGAGCGAGGTCACGCTCTTGCCGCAGCCCGATTCGCCCACGATCCCGAGCGTGCGCCCGGGCGCAACGGTGAACGACACGCCGTCGACCGCCCGCGTGCGGCGCCCGTCCGGCCCGGTGAAGCCGACGGCGAGGTTCTCGACGCTGAGGATCGGCGCCTCGCTCATGCCGCGGGCGCCTCCCCGATGCCGTCTTGGGCCTGCGCCGCCGCGATCGCGGCCGTGATCTCCGCGTCGATGCGGGCGCGATCCGTGATGCCGACGGGGTCGGCCTTGGTCGCGAGGTAGCGCCTGAAGTGCACCCAGCGCTCGCGGGAGACGCGCTCCAGCCGGGCGAGCTCGGCGATGGGCTCGGGATGGTCGTCGACGCGGATGTCGAGGTCGGGCCAGTCCTCGGTGCCGTGGATCACGAGCCCGACGGACTGCTTGCCGCGCTTGTCGCCGCCCGCCGCCTCGCCCGCCGCCATCGCCACGATGAGCCGGCGCGGGAAGGGCAGGTCGACGTTCTCGCGGTAGGCGCGGGCGGTCTCGTCGAGCACCTGCGGCCCGGCGAGCATGTTGCCGGCGAGCCCGCAGAGATCGTCGGAGATCGCGCCGCACCAGTCGACGCATTCCGCTCCGGTATGGGCGGCGAAGCGGCCGCGGGCGTCCATGACCTGGACCTGGCGATGGTCGCGCCCGCCGTCTTCGGCGACGAGGGCGTGGACGACCTCCGCCGCGCCGGCGCCGCCGCGCAGGAGGTCGAGGCCGCGCGGGCCGTAGAGCGGGTTGATCAGCGCCTGCGTCGCGACCGCGCCGATGCCGGGCGCGATGAAGGGCACGCGCGCGCCCACAGCGAAGAAGCGGCTCGCGACGGCGATGCCGATGGCGCCGCTCTCGGGGTCCCTCGCGACGATCGACCAGGTCATGCGCCCCTCCTCGCGTCTCTCAGTAGCCGACGACCTGCCCGTCCTTGCGGGGATCGGAGCCGCCGGCGTATCCGCCCTCGATGCGGTGGATCAGCTGCGCGCCGCCGAAGCCGAAGCTCGCGTCGGGCGCCTCGACCTCGATCGCGTGGCCGAGGCCGCCGAGCGCCTCGAGCGCCGCCGTGCCGAGGCTGTCCTCGATGGCGACCGTGCGTCCCGAGACGAAGCGCCAGCGCGGCGCGTCGGCCGCGGCCTGCGGATCCTGGCCCCAGACCTGCGTGCGCAGCGTCATCTGCAGATGGCCCTGCGCCTGCATCGGCCCGCCCATCACGCCGAAGCTCATCAGCGGCGCGTCGCCCCTCATCAGGAAGCCGGGGATGATGGTGTGGAAGGGCCGCTTGCGCGGGCCGACCCGGTTGGGATGCCCGGGCGTCGTGACGAAGCCGAGCCCGCGGTTCTGCAGCGAGATGCCCGTCCCCGGCACGACCACGCCCGATCCGAAGCCGGCGTAGTTCGACTGGATGTAGGAGACCATCATGCCCGAGGCGTCGGCCGCGGTGAGATACACCGTGCCGCCGTGCTTCGGCGCGCCGGCGCCGAAGTCCTGCGCCCGGGCGGGATCGATCAGCGCCGCGCGCCGGGCGAGGTACCCTTCGTCGAGGAGATCGGCGGCCGTGACGTCGGTCATCGCCGCCTGGTCGGCGACGTAGGCCTCCGCGTCGGCGAGCGCGAGCTTCATCGCCTCGATCTGGAGGTGGAGCGCCGCCGGATCGTCCGGCGCGTAGCGCTCGAGGCCGAGGTGCCGGGTCATGCCGAGCGCCATGCAGGCGGCGATGCCCTGACCGTTGGGCGGGATCTCGTGGAGGGCGACGTCGCCGTAGGTGGCCGACACCGTGCCGCACCAGTCCGCCTCGTGCGCGGCGAGGTCGTCCTCGTCGAGCGCGGCGCCGTGGGCGCGGGCGAAGTCGGCGATGCGCCGGGCGAGCGCACCGCGATAGAACGCCTCGCCCCGGCTCTCGGCGATCGCGGCGAGGCTCGCCGCCATGTCCGGCGAGCGGAAGATCTCGCCCGCCGCCGGCGCGCGGCCGCCGGGCAGGAAGTGCGCGGAGAAGCCCGGCTGATGCCCGAGCGTGCGCTCGGCGCGCTTCCACAGGGCCGCGATCACCGGCGATACCGGATAGCCCTCGGAGGCATACGTGATCGCGGGGGCGAACAGGTCGGCGAAGGGGAGCCTGCCGAATCGCTGCGAAAGCGCCACCCAGGCGGACACGGCGCCCGGCACGGTGACGCTCTCCCAGCCGCGCTCGACCATGCCGTTGGGGAAGCGGTCCGGCGACCAGCCGGCGGGGGAGCGGCCCGACGCGTTGAGCCCGTGCAGCCGCTCGCCGTCCCAGAGGATCGCGAAGGCGTCCGAGCCCAGCCCGTTGCCGGTGGGCTCCAGCACGGTGAGCGCGATCGCGGTGGCGAGCGCGGCGTCGACCGCGTTGCCGCCGGACAGCAGCATGCGCAGGCCCGCCTGCGCCGCGAGCGGCTGCGAGGTCGCGACCATGTTGCGCGCGAGCACCGGCGAGCGGCGCGAGGCGTAGGGCATGTCGTGGCGCAGCTGCACGGGACGCATCCTCTTCGCGGCGCCGCAGGACGCCGAACCAATCACGATTGCCACGCGGGGCGGGCGCGGCTTCGACCCACGCGACAGGAGGCCGAAGCTTAGACACGGCCCAATTTTCGTGCAAGCCGAAGGCTGCTCATTCTATATGCGTCGATTGCCCGAGCGGGCGCCGCATGCCCGCACGCAGCGCCTCTGGGCCTGCGTCCCTCGGGGCTCGACAGCGTGTGATAATGATCGTACCAATATGTATTGGTGCGGCCGAAGCTTGCCGAGAGCGTCTCCGGCAGCAGCGTCGAGGGCGAGACCGTCATGGGCGAAATCCGGGCCGAGATCGTGAGCGACCTGCCGGCCGCGACCGACGACGATCCCGTCCTCGTGCGGCTGCGCGAGGCGCTCGCCGACGGCAGCTTCGTCGCCTCCGGCCGCGTCCTGCCCGAGCGGGAGATCGCCGAGGCGCTCGGGGTCGGCCGGCGTGCGGTGCGCCGGGCGCTCGGCGCACTGGAGACGCAGGGGCTGATCTGGCGGCGCCAGGGCCAGGGGACCTTCGTCTCGGCCCCGCCCGCGCCCAAGGCGCGGCGCTTCGCCGGCATCGCGGCGCTCACCAGCCCCGCCGAGATCATGGAGGTGCGCCTGGAGATCGAGCCCGTGCTCGCCCGCCACGCGGCCCTGCGCGCCGCGCCGGTGGACGTCGAGGGCCTGCGCCGGCTCGCGGAACGTTCGCGCGACGCCGAGACCGACGCCGAGTACGAGCGCTGGGACCAGGCCTTCCATCGCCGCATCGCCGAGGCGATGCGCAACGGCCTCTTCCTCGCGGTGTTCGAGGCGATCGAGGCGGTACGGGAGGACCCGGTCTGGCGGCGCCTGCGCGAGAGCACGCGCTCGAGCGAGCGCCGCGCCTCCCTGGCCGCCGAGCACCTCGCCGTCGTCGACGCCATCGCGGCCCGCCGCCCCGAGGCGGCCGAGCGCGCCATGCGCGACCACCTGGCTTCCATCGCCACGAGCCTGGGGCTGCCGGCGGGCGGGTGAGGGAGCAATCGCGGCGGGATGGTGCGGGTTGCGCAAGCACCGCGCGTGGCTATGCTGGCCGCGAAGGCGACGCGAACCGGGGGGTGGGCATGCTGACGGCGACGGGCAACATCAACGAGGCGTACGACGTGATCGGCGTCGTGCACGCCGTGGCCTCGCGCACGCCGCCCTCGACGGGGTGCGGCGGTCCCGGCGGCTTGCCGGTGCAGGAGGCCTACGGCGAGGTGACGGCGACGCTCCAGGAGGCGGCGCGCCGCTCGGGCGGCGACGGCATCATCCACATCGGCTACGACTACCGCCTGACGAGCCGAACGACCGGCTGCACCGGCACGCAGACCTCCGTCTTCGAGGTCTACGGCTGGGGCACGGCGATCAAGCTGCGGCGCTGAGGCCCGCCGGCATGGGCGCCCGACCATGAGCGCCGCCCCGTGAGCCTGCGCCTCTCCCGCGCCTGCTGCGGGCTCGTCCACGCTGCGGCACACGTCCCCGATCTGCCGCCCCCGCTCGACCGCGCCGCCGCGGCGGCGGGCATCGCGGCGATCCGCCTCTACAAGCGCCATCTGTCCCGGCACACCGGCCGGATCTGCCTGTTCCGGCCGACCTGCTCGACCCGCGCGCTCGAGGCGCTCGAGACGCGCGGCTGGCGCGAGGGTATCTGCGAGGCGAGCCGCCAGCTCGCCCGCTGCAGCGGCACCTACACGCTCGGAATCGGCTGCGACGGCTCGGCGGAGCTCGTCACCGCCGACGGCAGGCGCTTCACGGCGGAGGAGATCGCCCCCGAGATCCTGCCCGCCCGCCTCAGTTCAGCGCGATGAACCCTCCGGCGCGGGCGAGCCGGCGCGGCGCTGCCTGCGGGCGCGCCTCGGCCGAGGCTCTGGAGACGAACGCAGCGACGGCGGGCGTGGCGCTGGGCCCGGCCGCGAGCGCGGCGGGCCGCGGCGGCGGCAGCAAGCCCGCGACGACCGCGAAGCCAGTCGG
>NZ_JBQTCJ010000051.1:0-37135 GCF_052380005.1 Salinarimonas sp. NSM | reverse complement strand
GTCGTGGAGCGACCGTGACCACCACGCTGGAGAACGCCGGGACGCTCCGCGGCGGCGACGGAGGCAGCGGCGGCGACGGTGCCGGGAGCGGGGGCTATTTCGGCGGCGGCGGCGGTGGTGGTGGCGGCAGCGGCGCCGTCCTCGACGGGGGAACGCTGGTCAACCGCGGGAACATCGCCGGCGGCGGCGGCGGCGGCGGCGGGATCGGCGGCGGGGGCAGCTATTCGCCGTCGTTCGACGACGGGCTCGGCGGCTCCGGCGGGCACGGCGTGTCCGCGGCCGCCGGAGGGCGCGTGGAGAACTACGGCACCATCGTCGGCGGCGACGGCGGCTACCAGGCCGGCGACGTCTCCCGGACGCGGGCGACGGGCGGGAACGGCGTCAGCGGCGCCGACCTCACGCTGATCAATGCCGGCTCGATCGTCGGCGGCAACGGCGCCGACGCCGTGCGCTTCACGGGCGGGACCAACGTGCTCGAGCTGCGCGCCGGCTGGTCCTTCACCGGCAACGTCCAGGCGAACGGCACGAGCGACACGCTGCGGCTCGGCGGCGGCACCGACGCCTCCTTCGCCCTCGAGCGGATCGGTGCGACCGCTCTGTTCCGCGGCTTCGAGCGCTTCGAGAAGGCGGGGGCGGGCACGTGGACGCTCACCGGCGTCGGCACCTTCGCGGGTCCGGCGCGCGTGTCGCAGGGACGGCTCGCGGTCGACGGCACGCTGCCCTCCGTGGTCACGGTCGCGGGGCCGGGCGTCCTCGGCGGCGTCGGGTCGGTCGGCGGGCTCGTGGTCGAGAGCGGCGGCGCCGTCGCCCCCGGAAACTCCATCGGGACGCTGACCATCACCGGAGACGCGACCTTCCAGGCGGGCTCTCGCCTCGAGATCGAGGTCGATCCGGCGGGCACGGCGAGCGACCTCCTGCGGGTCACCGGCCGCGCGACGCTGGCGGGCGAGGTCGTCCATGTGGGCGGGGCTGGGACGTACCGGGCCGAGGCGACGTACAAGATCCTCGAGGCGGACGGCGGCATCGTCGGGACATTCGACGGTGTGCGCTCGAGCTTCGCCTTCCTCACGCCGACGCTGGCCTACGATCCGAGGACCGTGTTCCTGCGGCTCGCCCGCAACGCGACGACCTTCCCGTCGGTGGCGCTCACGCCCAACCAGGCGGGCGCCGGCGGGGCGGCGGAGCGGCTCGGGTCCGGCAACCCGGTGTACGACGCCATCCTCCCCCTCACGGCGACCGAGGCGCGCCGGGCGTTCGACCTGCTCGGCGGCGAGATCCACGCGACCCTCGCCGGACGGCTCAACGTCGTGCCGCTCCAGATGCTGGACGTGCTGCTCGACGGCCTGTCCGCCGGCGGCCTCGCCGAGAGCGAGCCCGGCCCGGTCGCCGCCTACGCCTCGCTCGCGCCCCGCTCCGAGGGCGCCGCAGGGGAGCGCTACGGCATCTGGGCGCGCGGCTACGGGGCCTGGCGGTCGACGCAGGCGACCGTGAACGCGGCTTCCTCCAGCCTCTCCACGGGCGGCATCGTCGGCGGCTTCGACGTCGCGCTCGATCCGCGGCTGCGCGTGGGGCTCATGGCCGGTGCCGGCCGGACCAGCATGTCCGTGCGCGACCGCGCCTCGTCCGGATCGAGCCGGGACTGGTCCGTCGGCGGCTACGCCGTGGGACGCCTGGGCGGCTTTCGCCTGACCGCGGGCGCGACCCACACGACGCACGATGTCGAGACGGCGCGGACGGTGCGTTTCGGTACCTTCTCGGACGCGCTGTCGGCGTCGTTCGAGGCCCGGACCCTCACCCTGTTCGGCGAGGTCGCCCGGCGGGCTACGTTCGGGCCCATCGACCTGGAGCCCTTCGCCGGGATCGCGCACGTCGAGACCACGGCCGACGCGTACAGCGAGCGCGGGGGCGCCGCGGCCCTCGCCGTGCCGGGCGGGACGACCCGCACGACCTACGGCACGCTCGGCCTGCGCACCTTCGTGGCGCTCGACCTGCCGCTGCCGACGACGGCCTACGCGACGATCGGCTGGCGCCACGCCTTCGGTGAGACGACGCCCCTGGCGCGGCCGAGCCTCGGGGGCCAAGGCTTCAGCACGGCGGCGGCGGAGATCGCCCGCGATGCCGCCGTGCTGGGGGCCGGCTTCGAGACGGCGCTCGGGGATGTCGCGACGATCGCCGTCGACTACACGGCGACCCTCGACGACAGGGCTGCCGAGCACGCGCTGAGCGCCCGCCTGCGGATCGCCTTCTGAGAGGCTCGCCGCGGGCGGGCGCCCGGTTCTCTTCGCAGGACCGATCTGCCGGTCGGCCCGCCTGCACTTGCGGCCCTCAGGCGGCGCGTACGCGGCCCAAGAAGGCGTCCATCGCCGCCCGCAGGGCGGAGGAGCGCTCCTGGAGCTTGCCCGAGGACGTCTCGACCAGCTCGGAGAGCTCGCCCGTGCGGGTCGCCTGGCCCGAGACCTCGCCGATGGTGCGGCTGACGTCCTGCGTGCCGGTCGCCGCCTGCGCGACGTTGCGGGCGATCTCGCCGGTGGTGGCGTTCTGCTGCTCGGCGGCGGCGGCGACGGTGTTCATCCGCTCGGTGATGGCACGAACCTTCTCGGCCACCGCACCGGCGGCCTCGATTGAGGCCTGCGCCGCGCCGCGCATCTCGGCGATCTGCCCGGCGATCTCCTCGGTCGCCTTGCCGGTCTGGTCGGCGAGCGACTTCACCTCGGCGGCGACGACGGCGAAGCCCTTGCCGGCCTCGCCGGCCCGCGCCGCCTCGATGGTGGCGTTGAGCGCCAGCAGGTTCGTCTGAGCGGCGATCTCGGAGATCAGCTTCGTCACGTCGCCGATGCGCTGCACCACGCCGCTGAGGTTGGACAGCGCGACGTTCGAGCGCTCGACGTCGCCCGCGGCCTCCACCGCCATCTCGGAGGAGGCGTGGACCTGGCTCGTGATCTCGTTGATCGAGGCGGACATCTCCTCGGCGGCGGACGCGACGCCGCGGACGTTGGCCGAGGTCTCCTCGGAGGCGCTGGAGGCGCCGACCGCCTGCTCGGTCGTCTGCGCGGCGATGCCCGACAGCGTCGCGGCGGCTTCCGAGAGGCGGGCGGTCTCCGCCTGCATCTCGTCGGAGAGCTGGAGCACCGACGCCTCGAATTCCTGCGCGAGCCGCGCCATCTCCTCGCGGCGGCGCCTTTCGGCAGCTTCGCGCTGGTCGGCGGACTCGGCCTCGAGCGCGCGGGTCCGCATGAGGTTCTCGCGGAAGACGCCGAGGGCCGCGCCCATGCGGCCGATCTCGTCGCGCCGCGCTGTGGCGTCGACCTCGGCGTCGAGGTCGCCCTCCGCCAGGCGCTGGGTCGTGTCGGCGAGGCGGGCGAGCGGGCGCGAGATCGTCGCGAAGTTCATGTACGCCAGCGCCAGCGCCACGGCGGCGATGAGGAGCGAGGCGCCGAGGCCCATCGCTTTCACCGTGGAGAGCGCCGATTCCTGAGCCACGACCAGCGTGTCGCTGAGCGCCACCACGTCTTGCTCGATGGCGAGGATGCCATTCACCGCAGCCTCGAACTGGCGATCGGCTTCGACGGTGCTCGCCACCGCGCGGGCGAGATCGACGGTCAGCGGGTCGCGCATGCGCTCGACCTGCGGCCCGGCATAGGCCTCGCGCCAGGTCGTCCAGACCTGTTCCGCCTCGCGCGCCTTCGCGGCGAGCGTGGGTGAGAGCGCCTGCGCCTCCCCGGCGATCTCGCCGAAGAGGCCGCGCGCGGTCTCGACGCCCTCCTCGTACTCCGCGAGGTGATCGCGGTCTCCCGAGACGATGAAGCTCTGGAGCGCGAAGGCCTGGCCGAGGACGGCGCCCTCGATGGCACGGGCGTCCGACATCAGCTCCTGCGCCTCGCGGGCCTGCTCGATGGCGTGTCCCGCGACGCTGGCGCGGTCGAAGGAGACGAGGCCGGCGGCGACGCCGACGAGGGCGAGCCCGACGAAGGCGGCCAGGCCCTTCTTGGTGACGGAGAGATTGTTCAGCATGGGATCTGTCCGGGTCCTGGTCTTCAGCCGCCGACGAAGCCGTCGCGGCGCATCAGCTCGGTGAGGTTGATCTCGACGGTCGCCGCGCCGATCGGGGTCGTGCCTGCGGCGTCGGTGACGGTGAGGTTGAGCTGGGCGCGCCAGATCTTCAGCTCCTCGTCCCATTCCGGCTCGTCGATGAAGACGGCGGCCGGCCCCTTGGGGAAGGTCTCGGTGAACTTCGCCTCGTCGCCCTGCCAATAGTCGGAGGTGATGGAGCTCTGGCCGACGTTGAGCCCGTTGGCGTCGGTCACGAAGACCTCGACGTAGAGGCCGAGCGCACGGGCCTGCACGCGGGTGAGATAGACCGAGAGCGGTGAGGACAGCGTGGCGGCGATCAGCGGCTTGTCCGAGGCCTCGCGCTCCGCGCGCCAGGCGTCGTCGAGGCCCGTGATCCGCGCGGCGTCGATGCCGGCGTAGCGCTCGTTCTGGCTCTTCACGGAGAGCCGCACGATCTCCTGATCGAGCCAGGACCGGACCTCCGCGATCACGGCGTCGTCGATGAGGAGGTCCGCGCGAGGCGGTGAGCTCTGGGCGAGGGCTGGGGCCGCCGCGACGCCGGCGGCGAGCATGAAGAGGCCGAAGGTCTGGGCGCGCATCGTTTGGATCTCCGTGTAGGCTTTCAAATGTTAGCGCGAGCGTGTGAATGGAGACTTAAGCGAAATAGATACGTGCGTAGGTGTTTCGGCATTCACTGCTACTTTGGATGTTTTCGTCGAGCGGGGAACGTATTAATTTTCATTCTGGATGGTTTTCACTTCGAGCAAGTCAGAAGAGATACCGTCGATAGGTGCGTGCCGGCGGAATGAAACCAGTGTGATAGCGACCTGAACCGATCGCGGCGAGCAGTCGATCCGATCCGGAACGAATTCACCCGCCCCGGGCAGCCGGAGCGGGTGTCGACGGTCCAGGAGGCGCGAGTGGGCACGGCCCGGGAGCCGTGAAGGGGCGGTGTCAGCGGCCCTCGCGCACGAAGACGGCGGCGTCGCCATCCCGGTGGATCTCCCGCCAGCCGGCGGCACCCGCCAGCTGGCGGTCCAGGAGCGTGTCTGTCGCGGTCAGCGCCCAGCCGACGTCCCAGCGATCCGCCATCGCCGTCACCGCGGTCGCGTCGGGCGCTTCGAGCACGCCCATCGATTCGTGCATGAAGCCGCCGAGGAAGAGCTGGTCGGAGCGCCCGTCGATGAAGGTCGGGACGCCTTCGCGGATGAGGAATCCGCCGAGAATGTAGTCGTTGAGGACGGGTGTGCCCGCGATGCCCGCCGCGCGTGCGGTCTCCAGTGCGGCGAGCGGCGTCACCCGCGGGTGCGGCGCCATCGACGCGCGGGGCAGGAGGAGGGCCGCGACGAGGGCCGCGGCGAGAACGCCGCCGACCGCGAGGCGCGCCGCGCGGGTCGGGGCGCTGCGGGGCGGTGCCGCGAGCCGCGGCCACAGCCGGGCCAGCGGATCGGCGAGCACGACGAGCGTCACGATCGCGAAATCCGGCACGAAGCGCTGATGCTGCAGCGCCATGTATCCGCACAGGAGAACGATCGCGCCGCGCACGAGGCCGGCGCGCGGGTCGCGCCGGCCGATCGCGCCGACGGCGAGCGCCGCGCCCGCGACCGCCGGCAGAACGAACCAGTGCGCGCCGAACGGCTCCAGCGGCTGCCACTCGCCGATGTAGAGCACCGCCTCCCTGGCCTCGAACACGGAGATCGCCACGAGGAGCGGCGTCGCCCCGTACGGCGTCAGGGTGGTGCAGGCGACGGCGAGGAGGCCGAAGCCGGCCCACGAGACCGCGAGCCGCAGCCTGCCGGCGGCGGGGGCGCGCGCGAGCGCCTCGACCCCGAGGAGCCCCGCGAGACCGATCGCGAGGGGGAAGCTCGCATGCATGTTCGCCCATGGGATCATCAGCAGCGCGAGCGCGAGCGGCGGGGCGCGTCCGCGCTCGACCGCCTGCGTCACGCCGACGAGCCAGCCGATCATCAGGAGGTGCGCGAGGATGTGCGGGCGCGCGAGCGAGCCGTGCAGGACGAGGAACGCGCACGCGAGGAAGGCGAGGAGCGCGACACGCGGCTCGAGCCGCCGCATCAGGAAGGCGAGCAGCCACGAGACCTTGATCGCGATGGCGAGCGAGGCGAGGAACGCGACGCCCGGCCAGCCCGCCGCGAGATGCGCGCCTCCGAGCAGGATCTGCGAGAGCCATTCCTTCGCGATCCAGGGCTCGCCGATGAAGGTGTGCGACCACAGGTCCGCGCGCGGCCAGGTTCCCGTGGCGAGGATGTGCTGCCCGATCGTGACGTGCCATTGCGTGTCGGGATCGGCGAGCAGCAGCGGTGCGCGCCGGAGCTCGACGAGGAGGCACGCGGCGAGCGCGAGCGCCGGGTAGAGAAGCGTCTTGTCGAGGCCCAGCGGCAGCGGCCGGTCGGCGGCGACGAGGGCGGGGCTCGTGGTCTGCATGGGACGTCGCCTAGCGGGTATGGGGCGTGGTGAGCGCGCGCGCGAAGACGAGACGCGAGAGCGCCAGCGCGTTCGCGGCGGGGATCGCGATCGCGACGGCGAGGAAGCTCGCCAGCGGCGGCGCGCCGAGCCCCTCCGTCAGCACGAGCGGGATCGCGAGCGCCGCGGCCCATCCCGCCGCGGTGAGGACGGAGAAGCGCCAGGCGGTCTCGCGATGCGGGCGCGTCGTGCGGAAGGTGAAGCCGCGATGCGCGACGTAGGAGAACACGGCGGCGCCGGCATAGGCGCCGATCGAGGCCGCGGCGGCGGGCAGGCCGAGGCGCGCCTCCCCCGCGGAGGCGAGCGCGAGGTAGAGCCCGGTCGAGACGCCGCCCACCGCGAGCAGCCGCACGAGCGGCGTGCGGGCGAGCCGTCCCGCCCTGGCGGCGAGGGCGCGCCTCATGCGCGCCCCCAGGCGACGTATTGCGCGCCGAGCGGCAGGCGCGCGACGCGCCGCTCCAGGGCGCGCGCCCAGGGCGCGGCCGTCGGCGCGAGGAGGATGTGCGCGCTCTCGACGCCCGCGCATCCCGCCTGTGCCAGCAGCGCGCGGGCGCGCCGCGCGCCCAGCAGCACGGCGTCGTGGTCGAACGGGCAGCGCGCCACCGCGAGCCGCGTGCCGGGGTTGAGCGGGTTGTGCTCGATCACGACGACGAGCCCGCC
Source organism: Salinarimonas sp. NSM (assembly GCF_052380005.1). NCBI lineage: Bacteria > Pseudomonadati > Pseudomonadota > Alphaproteobacteria > Hyphomicrobiales > Salinarimonadaceae > Salinarimonas > Salinarimonas sp. NSM. The sequence goes on along the minus strand of NZ_JBQTCJ010000051.1, from coordinate 29,944 downwards.
GGGCCGCACCACCCGGCGCATCTCGGCGAGGAACCCGGGCCAGCGCGCCGGCGGCACGTGGTGGACGACGCAGGTGGCGAGCGCGACGTCGACCGAGCCGTCCTGCGCGGGCAGCGCCTCGCCGCCGCTCTCGCGATACTCCGCGAAGGGGTTGTCCCGCCGCGCCCGCGCCAGGCTCTCGCCGGAGACGTCCGTGCCGACGAGGCGCCCAACCATGGGTGCGAGGAGCGGATGCAGCCGCCCGACGCCGCAGCCGACGTCGAGGAGATCGGGCGCGCGGCCCGCGAAATGCCGGGCGAAGAGGCCCGCCAGGAAATCCGCCTTCGCTGCGAGGAAGAAGTCGTGCGAGAGGCCCGAGAAGGCGATCGAGCGGGCGACCTCGTCCTCGTAGCTCTCGCGGTAGGCGTCGAAGGAGGCGTTCATCGGGCGGCCTCGCCGGCCCGGAGGGCGGACTCCACGACGGGCGTGGCCGCCTCGCGGCGCGCCGTGTCGAGGTTCACGGTGCGCCCGACGACGTAGAGCGGCCGCCCCTTCACCTCGTTGTGGATGCGGCCGACGTAGAGGCCCACGACCCCGGTCGTGATCAGGTTGATGCCCGAGAGGAAGGACAGGATGACCGCGAGCGACGCCCAGCCCGGCACCAGCGTCGCGTCGAGGAGGCTCAGCACGACCACCCAGCCGCCGTAGCCGAGCGCTCCCGCCGAGACCGCGAGGCCGAGCCACAGCACGAGCCGCAGCGGCGCGTCCGAGAAGCCGACGATGCCGTCGAAGGCGAGCCGCATCATCTTGCGCATCGAGTACTTCGTCTCGCCCGCCACCCGCGCGAGGCGGTGATAGGGCACGGCGGCCTGGCGAAAGCCCATCCAGCCGAACATGCCGCGCACGAAGCGGTCGCGCTCGGGCATCGCCTTGAAGGCGTCCACCGCCTTGCGGTCCACGAGCCGGAAGTCGCCGACGTTGCGGGGGATCTCGACGCGGGTGAGCCGCGCCAGGAGCCGGTAGAACAGGCTCGCCGTCCACAGCTTGAGCCGGCTCTCGCCGGCGCGCGAGACGCGCTGGGCGTAGACGATCTCGAAGCCCTCGCGCCACTTCGCGACGAGGTCGTGCACGACCTCCGGCGGGTCCTGCAGGTCCGCGTCCATGACGACGACCGCCTCGCCGCGCGCGACGTCCATGCCCGCGGTGATCGCGATCTGGTGCCCGAAATTGCGCGAGAGCGCGAGGTAGCGCCAGCGCGGGTCGTCCTTCGCCTTGCCGGCGGCGAGGATGCCCGAGCGGTCACGGCTGCCGTCGTCGACGAGGATCACCTCGGCGGGCCCGTCGAGCGTCTCCATCAGCTGCCCGAGCCGGTGGAACAGGATCGGCAGCGCCAGCTCCTCGTCGAAGAGCGGGATGACGAAGGAATAGCGCGGTGTCTCGCTGTCGGTGATGCGCGACGGCACGATCAGGCCTCCCCGGGTGCTGGCCGCGGTCAGTAGGGGGCAGGGGCGTTAGGAAAGTCTCATCGGGTGCGGGTGAGGCGCGGGTAGGGTTAACGGGGCGTCGACGGGGCGTCCAGCGGTGCCCGCCTGCATGAGCGGCATGCGCGACATGCTCGGCTGCGCACCGCGTCTCGCGCATCGACGAACCACCAGCGGTATGCCACATTGACGCCACAAACGACTATCCGGGGGTGGGCGGCTCATGCGTTTCTCGATTGTGATCCTGGCGGCGGCGATGCTGGCGGGCTGCGCCTCGCGGGCGAGCGACATCACGGCGGCCTACGTCTCGCCGCTGACCTACGAGAGCTACACCTGCGACCAGCTGCACGAGGAGGCGACGCGGGTCTCCTCCCGCGCGATCGCGGCGACCGGCGCGCAGAACCAGCGCGCCTCGAACGACGCGGTCGCCACCGGCGTCAGCCTCATCCTGTTCTGGCCGGCGGCCTTCCTCGTGCGCGGCGACGGCGCACAGGCGGCCGAGCTCGCTCGCCTGAAGGGCGAGATGGACGCGATCGAGCAGGTCTCCACCCGCAAGCAGTGCGGCATCGAGTTCCAGCGCGGCCCTCAGCCGATGGCGACGCCGGTGGTGGAGCGGGGGTGAGGGGGGAATTCGGGCGGCGCGCGCGACGCCCGAGCCGTTCCTCACGCCGCGTCCGCATGCTCCTGCTTCACGAACGCGATCCGCACCATGTTCGTCGCGCCGGGCGTCCCGAAGGGCACGCCGGCGACCACGATGATCCGCTCGCCCACCTTGGCGAGGCCGGTGCGGACCGCGAACTTGCAGGCGCGGAAGGTCATGTCGTCGACGTCGTGGGCGTCGCGGGTGATGATCGGGTGTACGCCCCAGCCGAGCTGGGCGCGGCGGGCCGCTCCGCGGCTCGGGGTGAGTGCCACGATGGTCGAGTTCGGCCGCTCGCGGGCGATGCGCAGGGCGGTGGCGCCCGACGAGGTCCAGGCGCAGATGACGTTGATGCCGAGCGTGTCGGCGATGCGGTGCGCCGCCGCCGCGATGGCGTCCGAGCCGGTCGCCTCGGGCTCCGCCTGCTGCGAGGCGATGATCGTCCAGTAGAGCTCCTCCTGCTCCACCTGCGTGGCGATGCGGTCCATGGTGGCGACCGCCTCGATCGGGAACTGCCCCGCCGCGCTCTCGGCGGAGAGCATCACCGCGTCCGCGCCCTCGTAGACGGCCGTGGCGACGTCGGAGACCTCCGCGCGGGTGGGGACGGGGGCGGTGATCATCGATTCGAGCATCTGCGTCGCCACGATCACCGGCTTGCCGAGGCGGCGGGCACCGCGGGTGATGCGCTTCTGGATGCCGGGCACCTGCTCGAGCGGCATCTCGACGCCGAGGTCGCCGCGGGCCACCATCAGGGCGTCGGAGATCTCCATGATCTCGTCGAGGCGCTGGAGCGCCTGCGGCTTCTCGATCTTGGCCAGCACCTGGGCGCGCCCGCGGGTGACCTTCTTGACCTCGGCGATGTCCTCGGGCCGCTGCACGAAGGAGAGCGCCACCCAGTCGACGCCGATCTCCATCGCCGCCTCGAGATCCGAGCGGTCCTTCGGCGTCATGGCGGAGACGGGAAGGTGGGTGTCGGGCAGCGAGACGCCCTTGCGGTTCGAGATCGTGCCGCCGATGACGACGCGGGTCACGGCCTTCTTGCCGGGCACCACGTCCTCGACGACGAGCCGCAGCTTGCCGTCGTCGATGATGACGACGTGCTCGGGCTCGAGCGCCGAGAGGATCTCCGGATGGGGCAGGTGGACGCGGTGCGCGTCGCCCGGGGCCGGATCGTCGTCGAGGACGAACCGGTCGCCGACCATGATCTCGGCGCGGTCGCCGGAGAAGGTCCCCACCCGCAGTTTCGGGCCCTGGAGGTCGACGAGGACGGGCACGGGCGTGCGCACGCGCGCCTCGACCTCGCGCACCATCTCCACCTGCGCACGCAGGGCGTCGCGCGACAGATGGCTCATGTTGATGCGGAACATGTCCGCCCCGGCGTCGTGCAGCCGGCAGGCCATCTCGACCGTGCTGGACGCGGGTCCCAGGGTGGCGACGATCTTGGTACGTCTCGATCGCGTCATCGCAGAGCGGCTCCGGGTCTGTCTGGATCGGTGAGCTGAATGGTCCAGCTGCGCTGCTGGCCGGTGTCGACTTCGAAGAAGCCGTTTCGGTCGAAGCCGCGGGCGAGGCAGTCCTCGACACCGCGGATGGTGAACTCGAACTCGCGGGTGCACATCTGCGTGCGCCCGCCCCACTCGCCGCCGCGGTCGTAGTCGATCGCGTAGACATAGTAGAAGCGCGAGGCGAGCACGCCTTCGAGCAGGGTCTCGCAGGCGCGCGGGTCGAGGTTCCACCAGCCTTCGGTGATCCAGCCGTCCGCGTCGCGGTGGCCGATGGCGATGCCCACGCGCGAGCCGGTCATGTTGCACAGGCGCAGGTCCGCCGCCGCCGGCTGCGGCGCGAGCGCCGTCCCGACCCCGGCGAGCGCGCAGGCGGCCAGGAGGCGTGCGGCGCGTGCGCGGACGCGCCGCTCAGTCGACGAGGATGACGCGGCAATCATTGACGTTCGTGCGGGTAGGGCCGGGGGCGTGGAGATCGGAGAGAGCCTCGAAGAAGGCGGTTGAATCGTTTTCGTCCAGAAAGCGCGCGGCGTCCAGGCCCTTCGCGCGGGCGCGCGCAAGGGTGGTCTCGTCGACGTAGGCGCCCGCCGGATCGCTGGATGCGCCGGACCCGCCGTCGGTGCCGTCGGTGTCGCCCGCGAGGGCCGCGATGCCGGGGGTCTCCGCCAGCGCCAGCGCCAGGGCGAGCGCGTATTCCTGGTTGGGCCCGCCGCGTCCGCCCCCGCGGATCGTCACCGTGAGCTCGCCGCCCGACAGGATCGCGACGCGCCGCCCCGCGGCCTTCTCGGCGCGGGCGCGGGCGGCGTGGGCACGGGCGACCTCGCGCGCCTCGCCCTCGACGTCCGCCCCGAGCACGATCGGCTCGTAGCCCGCCGCGCGGGCGGCCCGCGCGGCGGCCTCGATCGCCTCGGCGGGGCGGGCGATCACGGTGAAGCGCGTGCGCGCGAAGCAGGCGTCGCCGGGCTTGGGCGTCTCGTTGGCGGGGTCCTCCAGCAGGCGCCGCGCCGCGTCGGGGAGAGCGAGGCCGTACTTGGCGACCACGGCGCGCGCGTCCGCGCTCGTGGTCGGGTCGGGCACGGTGGGGCCGGATGCGATCGTCGCCGGGTCGTCGCCGGGGACGTCCGAGATGGCGAAGGCCTCGATGCGTGCGGGGGCGGCGAGGGCGGCGAGGCGCCCGCCCTTGATGAGCGAAAGGCGCTTCCGCACGCAGTTGATCTCGCCGATCGAGGCGCCGCAGCGCAGGAGCGCCTTCGTCACCGCCTGCTTGTCGGCGAGCGTCAGGTCGCCCGCGGGCGCGATCCAGTTGGCCGATCCTCCCCCCGAGATCAGCGCCAGCACGAGGTCGTCGGGCCCCGCCTCGCGGGCGAGGCGCAGCGTCTCGCGCGTGGCCGCGACGCCCGCCTCGTCGGGCACCGGATGGCCGGCCTCGACGACGCGGATCGGCCCCGCGTCCGCGGCGTAGCCGTGGCGGCACACGGCGAGCCCGCCGATTCGCTCGCGCGCGACGCCGGCCGTCGCGTAGTGCGCCGCGGCCGCGGCGGCGAGGCTCGCGCCGGCCTTGCCCGTGGCGAGGACGAGGATGCGCCCGATCGCCGGCGGAGGCGGCAGATGCGCGGGCAGGCACGTCGCCGGATGTGCGCGCGCCACGGCCGCGTCGAAGATCCCCGCTGCGAGCGCGCGGCGCGCGGCGGCCCCTGTCGTCCCTGCTCCCATCCGCATCCTCCCGTCGCGAACGCTTTGCGCGCTTCTCGAAGGTTCTCTTTCCTTCCTTATGCCTTTTCAGGCGCGGGGTCATCCGCCATATCGTGGGCACGACGTCTCATCCGCAGACGATCACGCTTTCGAGGGCCAACGGCATGCGCTTCTCAGACCTGGACCCCGCGACCCGCACCGAGCTCGAGGCCGCCGCCTTCCGCCGCCTCCTCGCCCACCTCGCCTCGCGCCCGGACGCGCAGAACATCGACCTGATGAACCTCGCCGGCTTCTGCCGCAACTGCCTCTCCAACTGGCTGAAGGACGCCGCCGACGCGCGTGACGTCGCGCTCAGCAAGGAGGAGAGCCGCGAGGCGGTGTACGGCATGCCCTACGACGAGTGGAAGACGAAGCACCAGGCCGAGGCGACGCCCGCGCAGAAGGCGGCCTTCGAGAAGGCGCAGGGCGGGCATTGAGGCGCAGGGCTCCGAAGCCGGGTCGGTTCGGGAGCATGCCGAGGACCCCGACGAGGTAGTCGGCGCTCCTGCCGGCGACCTTTCGGCGTCGCTCGATGGGCTTCTCGTCGTCGACGGCGCGCACGAGGTTGAGGGGGAAGCGGCGTCGGACGGCCAGGTCGCGAGCGCCGTGTCCTCCGCGGAGCCTCGACTGCTCGTCGCTGAACACGACGTCGAGCGTCCAGTGGATGTCCGGTCCGTCGAGGGAATCGGGCGTCAGGCAAGAGCGAAAGCGGCGTTGAACCGCGTTCGGAGCCGTGCATTGGAGCGCCGAGGGATTGCACGCGAGCGCGATCTGCGCTGAACTCTCGCGCGCGCCGTTTCCCTTCGTCGCGAGGGGGGCGGCCCGGCGCGGGAGCCGCTCATGTCGCCCGAGGTCCTGCGATCCGTGGTCATCGTCGGAGGCGGTACAGCCGGATGGCTCGCGGCCGTCCTGGCACGCGGCCGTCTGGATCCACGGACGGGGGTGGCGGTCGTCGTCTCCGACGAGACCGAACCGATCGGCGTCGGTGAAGGCACGACCGGCTTCTTCGCGGACGCCATGCTCGACCCACGCTCCGGCATCGACGAGGCGGACTTCCTCGAGAATGCTAGGGCAACCTTGAAGCTCGGCATACGGCATTGTGGCTGGCGAGCCGATGGCGCCTCGTTCTGGGGGCCGATCGACGATCCGTATCGTCATCTGGGAGAGCTGGCGCGGCTCGACGTGCCGATCCTCGAAGCGTCCTTCTGCGCGGTCGGTCGGCCGGTCTCCGACGCCTACCTGCACAGCCGCCTGATGGTGGCCTGCAAGGGACCGTTGCTCGCCGTCGACGGCGAGCGTGTCCTCTCGCGTTCCTATGCCTACCATTTCGATGCCGCGCGAGCCGGAGCGTTCCTGGAGCGCTCGGCGGTGGGGCGCGGCGTCGAGAGGATCGCGGGCCATGTCGTCGCGGCCGAGCGTGCCGAGGACGGCTCCGTGACGGCACTCGTGCTGCGCGACGGTCGGCGTGTAGAGGGTGCGTTCTTCATCGACTGCAGCGGTGTCGCGCGGGTCGTACGCGGCCGAGACGCGGCCTTCGTGCGGTATGATGACGTTCTGCCCGTGGACGCTGCCGTGGTTGCGCAGGTGGCACACCGCCCGGGTCCGCTCCCGCCGTTCACCCGCGCGATCGCCCTCCGCAGCGGCTGGGCCTGGGAGATCCCGACGGCGGATCGGCTCGGCGTCGGGTATGTGCATGCCTCCGCCTTCGTCGGTTCGGAGGAGGCCGCGAACGAGATGCGTGACGCGCTCGGCATCGGCGACGTGCCGGTGCGCCACCTGCGTTTCACCAGCGGGCGCCTCGCGGAGCCATGGCTCGGCAATTGCGTCGCGGTCGGGCTCGCTGCGGGGTTCCTCGAGCCGCTCGAGGCGACGTCGCTGCACGCGACGCTGATCGAGCTCGAGCTACTGCTCGACGCGCTCGCGCACGGGCGCCACCTGGAGCCACGGGAGCACGCGCGCTTCAACGCCGTCTTCGGAGACGCGATGGACGCCTTTCGCGACTTCATCCTCTTGCACTATCGCGGCGGCCGCTCCGACACGCCATTCTGGCGCGCCATGACGAGGCGCGCGACGAACACGCGCGTCGACGACTGGGTCGCGCGGTGGGCGCACGCCTTCCCGCGCCGCCGAGACGTGGTCACCGCCTCCGGCACGATCGGGCTCAACCTGCTCTTCCCCATCGCCGACGGGCTCGGCCTCCTCGACCCCGCGACCGCGCGGCGCGCCGTCTCGCAGGCGATGGGCGACATCACGCCGGAGGTCGTCGCCGCACGCCACGCGGCCATCACCAGCCGGCTCGCCGAGGAAGCGCTCGATCACGCCGAGGCCTTGCGGATCCTGCGACGCGCCGGTGGCGGCGTGTCCGCGTCCCGCATTGGAGCAATTTCAAATAAGTACTAAGCCGAGTGTACTTACATCACGCACGATCTCGTGGCATCATTGGTAGGGTTGAAGTGCGACCCGCCATTGGAGGCTTGTCATGAGCCGGAAGACCAAGGACGTCCGCGAGGCTCCGTCGATCGAGCTGTACATGTACTCCCTCAACCAGGAGTTCCCAGTCGGCAAGGGGCACGAGACGTACCTCAAGCGCTTCTCCGAGCTCCAGCACGACATCGGCGGCGCGCTCGTCGAGCGCAACCAGCTGGAGGAGCAGGCCTTTCGGACGCTCGATCCGGACGGCCTCACGTCGGTTCCGTCCGATTGGAGCGCCCAGTGGATCTCCAACCGCTGGATCACCAACCACACGAAGGCCGCCGGCGTCGGTCGCCGGCCCGATCTCGATCCGCTGCGCACGGCGATCATGCGCCGGGAGGACTTCGGGGCCATCGTGTTCGAGCCCCGGTCCGATCGTGTCTACAAGCTCAACGAGGCGGGTGCCGAGCTCTTCGAGCGGCTGCAGAAGCTCCATCGCGAAGGGGATGGGACGATCGCGCTCACGGACAAGACGCGGGAAGGCTTCGGTACCGCCGAGGTCGAGGGCTTCGTCGCCCAGCTCAAGGCGGTGGGCCTGCTGAGCCCTCACGCGTCATGATCCGCCAGCCGCTCCGCGCCCCGTTGACCGTCTGCCTCTGGCTGACGGACTACTGCAACCTCGATTGCGCATACTGCTATGCGAAGCCGTTTTCCGGCCGGCGTATGGACCCGACCCGCGTCATGAGCCTCGTCGACGAGCTGATCGACATGCAGGTGTTCGATCTGACGCTCGCGGGCGGCGAGCCGAGCCTGCACCCGCGCGTCCTCGACATCGTCGGGCGCACGGTGAAGGCGGGCATGCGCGTGGGCATGCTCTCCAACGGCGTGGCGCTCTCCGATCGGCTCATCGCGGAACTCGCCCGCTGCACGACGGCACGCGACTTCATCCTTCAGATCTCGATCGATTCGATCGATCCCGCGATCAACGACCCGGTGCGTGGCAAGACGGCGCGGGTCGTGCGCACGATCGACAAGCTGTGCGAGACGGACATCGATCTGCAGCTCGCCACCGTGGTCCACAGTGGCAACGTCGACACCGCCCATCTCGTCATCGAACGCTACTATCCGCGCATCAAGCGCTTTCACTTCCTCAATGTCCAGCGCACCTCCTCCGCGCTGGAGCACCCCGAGATCCTGCTCGACGAGGGTCGGGCGCTGGAGTTCTGGCTGCGGCTCGCCGACTACGCCGCGCAATTTCCACCCGATCTGTTCCTCCCCTCGCTGCGCATTCAGCTGCGGGCGATGGGCTCCGCACGCGTCGATCCCGAGGCGTCGCTGCACCGCGAAGCGTCTTTCGACTGCGGCGTCTGCTCAGCGGGCTGGACGCACATCAACGTCACCAGCGATTTCGACGTGCTCGGCTGCGACATCGCGCGCGAGCACAGCTTCATGGGCAATTGCGCGACGGACTCCTTCGAGACCGTCTGGCGCTCGGAGCGCGCGGACGCGGTGCGAAACCAGCCTTTCCCAGGCTGCTACAAGATCGCGGGTCCCGACGGGACGCGGCTGAGCGATCAGCTGAAGCCGGATTACGTCCCTTTCGCCTGACCGGCCCCGGACGCACCCCGCCCGCTGTGTCTCCCCCGCTCTTGCCAGAGCCCCCGCGCTTCTCTATCGCAACCGCCTCGTCTCGCGTGCCGCCGCCGGCACGCCTCGCCCGCTTGCATCACGAGAGGACATCGCCATGGTCGCCGACGTCGCCGATTCCGGGGTAGCCGCCGACGAGCTGCGCCAGTTCATCGAGCGCATCGAGCGGCTCGAGGAGGAGAAGGCCGGCATCCAGTCCGACATCAAGGACGTGTTCGCCGAGCTGAAGGGCCGTGGCTTCGACGCCAAGGCCGTGCGCCAGATCCTCAGGATCCGCAAGAAGGACGCCTCCGAGCGCCAGGAGGAGGAGGCGATCCTGGAGCTGTACATGCAGGCGCTCGGGATGGCGTGAGGGCGTTCTCGGTCGCCGTGACCTGATCGGAGTTCGGTCGGTCCGGCGACGCGGGCGTTCTGCTTGCTCCAACGCTCGTGGGGGAGATACGATCCGGGGCGTGGCGACCGTGCACCGGGAGGTCACGCGCCGACGCGGCGAGCGGCGCTCGAACATGTCTTCGGGTCCGCATGTGGGCGTGATCGTGCCCCGTGCGCCCCCACCCAGAACCTCACCGCACCCCGCCCCTTGCGCGCCCCGCCCCCCGGTGCTCGACTGCGTCCGGGAGACGGCGCGGCGATGAACCTGACGTTCCTCGAGACCTTCGTCTGGGTGGCGCATCTGCGCAGCTTCACGCTCGCGGCCGAGCGGATGCACGCCACCCAGGCCGCGGTGTCGGCGCGGATCGCGTCGCTGGAGCGCGAGCTCGGCGTCAAGCTCTTCCTGCGTGAGCCGCGCGACGTGCGGCTCACGCCGGAGGGCGCGCGCGCGCTCGCCCACGCCGCACGGATGCTGCGGGGCGGGAAGGAGTTCTACCGCGACGTCGCGGCCGGCGCAGGGCTGCGGGGGCCGGCGCGCGGCGGCGTCATCGACACGATCTCGCACACCTGGCTGATCGACTTCATTCGCCGCTCGCGGGCGACGCATCCCCGCATCGACCTCGAGCTCGTCGCCGACACGAGCCTGCGGCTCATCGACATGCTCGTCGCCGGCGAGATCGACCTGGGATTGATCATGGGGCCGGTCGGCGGGCCGGAGATGGTCGACATCGACCTGTGCACCTACGCGTCGGCCTGGCTGGCCTCGCCCGCGCTCGGCCTGCACGGAGGCCCCCTCGACATCGGCGACCTCGTGCGGCACGCGATCGTGTCCTTCCCGCGCTGCTCGCAGCCGCACCAGGCGATGATGCGCTACTTCAGCCGCTTCCCGGAAGACGAGACGACCTTCTACTCGACGAACTCGCTCGCCACCATCATCCGCATGACGGTCGACGGCATCGGCATCGCGGCCATCCCGCCGACCGTGGTGCGCCGCGAGCTCGAGCGCGGCGAGCTCGTGCGGCTCGACGTGCGCCAGCCCTTCCCGCCGCTCGGCTTCCAGGCGACGTTCCGGGACGGGCCGACCTCGCATCTGCCCGCCGCGCTCGCCGATCTCGCCCGGGAGGTGGCGCGCGACTTTTGTGCGGCGCAGGATCCCGCGCTCGCCTGGTAGCGAGCGGTTGCATAACGAAAACCGATCGCGGCGACAGAAATTTGTCTTTTGACAGATCCCGGACCCCCTCGCGAAGATGTTCACGAACGAACTCTGAGGGAGGTCACGGATGAAGGTCGCGGTCGTACAGATGAACGCGCAGGGAGACAAGGGGGCGAACCTCGATGCCGCCCGACGTCTCGTGGACGAGGCCGCGCAGGACAAGCCGGACCTCGTGGTCCTGCCCGAATACTGGGCCTGCCTCGGCGACGGCCCGGCCGAGTTCCACGCCAGCGCCGAGCGCTTCCCGGACGGCGAAGCCTATGCGACCATGGCCGAGCTCGCCCGCACGCACGGTGTGACGCTGCACGGCGGCAGCATCGTCGAGACCGACGGCGAGCGCTACTACAACACGAGCCTCGTGTTCGACCCGCAGGGCCGCGAGATCGCGCGCTACCGCAAGATCCACCTCTTCGACGTCGACGTGCCCGGCGGCATGCGCCATCGCGAGAGCGAGACGATCTCGCCGGGGCGCGAGATCGTCACCTATTCCTGCGGCGGCTACACGATCGGCTGCTCGATCTGCTACGACCTGCGCTTCCCCGAGCTGTTCCGCGCCCTGCGCGACCGGGGCGCCGACCTGATCGTGCTGCCCGCGGCCTTCACGCTGATGACAGGCAAGGACCATTGGGAGGTGCTGCTGCGGGCGCGCGCGATCGAGACGCAGACGCACGTCCTCGCCAGCGGCCAGGTCGGCACCCACGCCGGCGGCCGCAAGGCCTGCTACGGCCACAGCATGATCATCGACCCCTGGGGCCATGTCGTCGCGCAGGTGGGCGACCACCCGGGCCACGCGGTCGCGCGCATCGACGCGGAGTACCAGGCCCGCGTACGCCAGAACGTTCCCGTCGCCACCCACCACGTGCTGTGAGCCGCCCCGTGTTCGAGATCAGAGACCTTCCCCGCCAGATCGAGCCGCGGCTCGTGCGCCTGCTCGAGCAGGTCGAGACCGCCACCGTCGGTCACTTCCTGCACAGCCAGTTCGCGGACGCGGCGCTGCGCGGCGTGCTGCCGGAGACCCGCGTCGCCGGCACAGCGGTCACCCTGCGCATCCCCGGCGCGGATTCGACGCTCCTGCATCATGCCCTCGCCCTCGTGCGGCCCGGCGACTTCCTCGTCATCGACCGCGCCGGCGACACCCGCCACGCCTGCTGGGGCGGCGTCGTCACCAACGCGGCGAAGCTCGCGGGCGTGGTCGGCGCCGTGATCGACGGCCCTGCGACGGACTTCAACGAGATCCGCCGCTGCGCGATGCCCGTGTGGTGCCGCGGGCCGTCGCCGATCACGACGAAGCTGCTCGGCCTCGAGGGCGCGATGAACGTGCCCGTCAGCGTCGGCGGCTGCGCGGTGGAGCCCGGCGACGCCGTGCTCGCCGACGAGAGCGGCGTGCTCTTCCTCAAGCCCGGCCAGGTCCAGGCCGTGGCCGAGCGGGCGATCGGGATGCAGGAGCGCGAGCTCTCGCTCCTCGACCGCCTGCGCGCCGGCGAGAAGCTGCCGGAGATCTCCGGCGCGACGGCCAAGGTGATGGCCGCGCGCTGATCGACCCCGCCGCGGCCGAGCACAACGGGAACGCCGGCCGCGGTCCCAGCACCCAACGGGAGGACCCGACGATGAAGACCAACACCTTCTTGCTCGCCCTCGTGGCGACCACCGCCCTCGTCGCCGCGGGCGCGGCGCAGGCGGAGACCTGGCGCATGGCCCACAAGATGCCGGCCGACTCGATCGAGGGCCGCATCTTCCAGGCGGTGGCCGACCGCATCGGGGAGAAGACCGACGGCGAGATCACCGTGGAGGTCTACCCCAACGAGCAGCTCGGCAAGGACGACGCCATCCTCGAGCAGCTCCAGCTCGGCACCGTCCACATCTACCCGGAAGGCTCGGCCTACCTGCAGAAGTGGGTGCCGGAGATGAAGTTCGTCAGCGCGCCCTTCCTCTTCGACGATCGCGAGCACTGGTCGCGCTTCATGGCGAGCGATCTCGTCGACGGCTGGCACGCGACGATCGAAGACGAGGCGGGCATCGCCGTCATCGGCGATTCCACCAAGATGGTGCGGGGCCCCTATCGCGTGATGGTCTCGACGAAGCCGATCGAGAGCCTGGACGACGTCGCGGGCCTGAAGCTGCGCCTCCATCCCGACGAGCTCGCGGCCGCCGCCTGGCGGCATCTGGGCGCCGAGGTGCGCACGCTCGCCTGGACCGAGGTCTACGAGTCGCTCGGCCGCGGCATCGTCGAGGCGGTGAACAGCCCCGTCGCCCTCGTCGAGCCGATGCGCTTCTACGAGGTGGCGCCCCACATCACCCGCCACGACGAGTACCCGCAGGGCCTCGCCTTCATGGCGAACGCCGACGCTTGGAACGGGCTCGACGAGGAGACCCGCGCGCAGATTCTGGAGGCCTACGACGAGGTCGCGGCCGAGTTCGCCGCCGAGACGGATCGCGTCGCCGAGGAATCGCTCGAGCGGATGGCCGCCGAGGACGTCTCCTATTCCGTCGTCGACACGGGGCCGTTCGTCGCGCGCATGGCCGAGCTCTACCGGCAGATGGACGCCGACGGGGCACTCCCCGCCGGGTTCCTCGAGGCCGTCGACGCCTCCCGCGCCGCGAACTGAGCCATGTGGCGGCTCCTCGACCGGGGCCTCTCGGCCGCCGACAGGATCTTCCTGGCGGCGGCTAACGGGCTGCTCCTCGCCATGCTGGCGATCAACCTCGCCAACATCCTCTCGCGCCTCGTCCTCGACAGGGGCATCATCTGGGTCTTCCCCTGGACGGGGGTGCTCTTCGTCTGGATGATCTTCCTCGGCTTCTACTGCATCTACCGCCGCGGGCAGGACGTCGCCGTCGACGTCTTCGTGAGGCGGCTTCCCGGCCGGGGGCGGGCGCTCGTGCGCGTGCTCGTCGATCTCCTGGCGCTCGCGCTCCTCGCCACCGTGCTCGCGCAGGCGCCGACGCTCATTCCCCGCCAGGTCGGCGTCATCGACCTCGTCGGGATCCAGCGCTACTGGCTCTCGGTGCCGCTGTTCGTGTCGTGCTTCCTGATCGCCTGCCAGTTCCTGCTCGACCTGCGCGAGGCGGTGCTTGCGCTCGCGGACCCGGAGCGCGCCGCGCGCGAGGCGCAGGCCGCCTCCGACGGCACGACGCCCGAGCCGAGGGAGGCCCGCCCATGACCGCCGCCGCGCTCTTCGCGGGCTTCCTCGCGCTCATCGCGCTGCGCACGCCGATCACCATGGCGATCGGCATAGCCGTCATCGGCGCGCTGATGGCGGCGGGGTTCTCCAGCACGCTCTGGATCGTGCCGATGAAGGTGCTGGAGGGGGCGGGGAACGCCTCGCTGCTGGCGATCCCGTTCTTCGTGCTCACCGGCAACCTGATGAACGCGATCGGGATCACCGAGCGCATCTTCAACCTGGCGAACGCGCTCGTCGGCCATTTCCGCGCCGGCCTCGCGCAGGTGAACGTGCTCGCCTCCGTGCTGCTCGCGGGCGGCACCGGCGCGGCGGTCGCCGACATCGCCGGGCTCGGCGCGGTCGAGATCAAGGCGATGCGCGAGCGCGGCTACAAGCCCGCCTTCGCCGCCGCGATCACGGCGGTCTCGGCGATCGTGGCGCCGTTCATCCCGCCCTCCGTGCCGCTCGTCGTCTACGCCTTCCTGTCGAACACGTCGGTGGCGCGCATGTTCCTCGCGGGCATCGTGCCGGGGCTCCTCGTCGCGGTCGCCCTGATGATCTTCAATCGGTTGCTCGCCACCCGCATCGACTTCCCCCAGCAGGAGAAGGCGAGCGCAGGCGAGGTCTGGCGCCAGACCCTGTCGGGGGCCTCCGCGCTGATCGCGCCCGCGATCATCATGGGCGGCATCCTAACGGGGACGACGACCGCCTCCGAGGCCGGCGTGCTGGCGTCGGGCTACGTCATCCTGCTCGGCGCGATCTTCCGCACGCTGACCTGGGAGGCGCTGACGAAGGCGCTCACCGAGACGGTGCTGATCACGGCGATGATCATGATCATCATCGGCTTCGCCGGATCGATGGGGTGGCTGCTCGCCATCGAGCAGATCCCGCAGGATCTGGCGCGCGGCATCCCCGACCACGTCTCCTCGATCGGGATGTTCCTGCTCGTCGTTTCGGTGACCGTGCTCGTGCTCGGCTGCTTCATCGACGGGATCACGATCAAGCTGCTCCTCGTGCCGATCCTGCTGCCCCTCGTCGACGCCTACGGCATCGACCGGGTGCATTTCGGCATCGTGCTGCAGATGTCGCTGATCCTCGGCATCGCCACGCCGCCGCTCGGAATCGGGCTCTACGTCACCTCGCGGATCGCGCAGACGCCGATCGAGGACATCGTGCGGGCGGTAATGCCGTTCTTCATCCCGCTACTCATCGTGCTGGCCTGCCTCGCCGCCTTCCCGCAGCTGAGCCTGTTCCTGCCGAACCTCTTCATGGGTCCGCAGTAGCGGACTCAGCGGGCGGCGAGAACGTCGCGCAGGGTCTCGACGAGGATCGGCCCGGCGCGGCGTGTCTCGAGCGGCCGCACGGAGAGCGCCAGGATCTCGAACACGAGCGGCGGCGCGATCGGCACGGCCGCGACGCCGACATGCGTCGCGGCCTCCGCCGTGAACTCGTCCACGATCGAGACGCGCCCGAGGGTGCGTACCAGGTTCGGCACCGCGATGAGCGAGCTCGCGGTGACGCGCTCGCGCCCGCCCGCACCCTCCGCCGGCACGAGGTGCGCGACGAGCCGCCCGATCGGCCGGTCGAGCGGCATGCCGATGAGCCGCGGCTCGGCGGCGATCTCCTCCTGCGACACCGCCGTGCGGCCCTCCCACGGATGGCCGGCGGGGACGAGCGCCACGAGGCGGCCTTCGCCGATGCGCGTCGCATGGAGGTCCGGCGCATCCACCGCGCCCGCGACGATGCCGATGTCGGCGCGGCCGGCACGCAGGGCGGCGAGCTGCTGGATCGCGCCGCCGACGTCCACGTCGATCTCGAGCTCCGGCATCCGCCGCGCCACCTCGGCGATGGCGCGGGGCAGGTGGAGCTGCGCGAGCAGGCCCACGCAGGTGATGGAGAAGCGCCGGCCCTGGCCGGTGCGCACCTCCGCGATGGCCCGCTCGAGCCGATCGAGCCCGTCGCCGAGGAAACGGCTCTCGGCGTAGATTCCTTCCGCCTCCGCCGTGGGATAGATGCGCCCGCGCTCCAGCACGAACAGCGGCAGCCCCACCGCCCGCTCGAAGTCGCGCAGGAGCCGGCTCACCGTCGGCTGCGAGAGCCGGAGCAGGCGCGCGGCGGCGCTCACCGACCCCTGCTCGAAGACGGCGCAGAAGACCTGCAGACGTTGAACGGTGACGAAGCGCATGAGGAAACCTCGAACACATCCATAGAAAGCCTCTATGCGAGGTGCAAATCTTTTCTCTTTCCGAAACGGACGCCGGCTTCTCTACTGCCCTTCGAGCTGCGGCGATCGGCCGCCCGAGGGGACTGCGCGGGATGCAGGCTGGCATCGTCATCGGCTTTCTCGTGGTCGGCCTCCTGTCGGGGGCGGCGATCGCCTACGCCATCGGCGCGGCGGCGGTGCTGACCTTCGTCATCGCCGACAACACGCGCTTCCTCGCGGTCCTGCCGCAGCGGCTGTTCTCGCAGCTCGACGTCTTCGCCTTCCTGGCGATGCCGCTCTTCATCCTCGCCGGCGACCTGATGAACCGCGGCGGCCTCGCCAAGGCGCTCATCGACTTCTCGATGGCGCTGGTCGGGCGGCTGAAGGGCGGGCTCGGGCACGTCAACGTGCTCACCAGCGTGTTCTTCGCCGGCGTCTCCGGCTCCGCGGTGTCGGACGCGGCCGCGCTCGGCAACGCGCTGGTGCCCGAGATGACGCGGCGCGGCTACAAGCTCGACTACGCCGCCGCGATCACCGGCGCGTCCTCGATCATCGGGCCGATCATCCCGCCGAGCACGATCCTGATCTTCTACGGCGCCCTGATGGAGACCTCCGTCGCCGCGCTCTTCGCGGCCGGCATCGTGCCGGGCCTCCTGCTCGCCGGCGTGCTCATGGCGATGAACGCCTTCTACGCCTGGCGTGACGACCATCCCGGCGGCGCCGGGGTCGAGGTCCCCAGGCTGCTGCCCTCCTTCGCCAAGGCGCTCCCCGCCCTGACGCTGCCTGTGATCATCCTCGGCGGTACGCTGTTCGGCGTGATGACGCCGGCGGAAGCCGCCGCGGTCGCGGTCGTCGCGGCGCTCGCCATCGGCGTCGCCTACGGCGATCTCGATACGGCGCGGGTGCTGGCGAGCCTGAAGCGCACCGGCGTGCTGCTGGGCGCGCTGTTCATCATCCTGTGCGCCATCTCGACCTTCAGCTATCTCGCTGCGCTCCAGCAATGGCCGCAGGCGATCGCCGCGGCGGTGGCCGGCTTCGGCCTCTCGCCGCTCGGCTACCTGATGCTCGTCAACGTCGTCTTCCTCGTCGCCGGCATGGCGATGGACGTGAAGGCGGCGGTCGCGCTCTTCGCGCCGATCTTCGTGCCGCCCGCGCTCGCGATGGGCATCGATCCGGTGCACCTGGGAATCGTGATCTGCTTCAACATCACGACGGGGCTGCTGTCGCCGCCGCTGGGCGGCGTGCTCCTCATCCTCGCGACGACCGTGAAGATGAACTACTGGCGCCTCATCCGGGCGACGCTGCCCTTCCTCGTGGCGGAGCTCGGCATCCTGGCGCTGCTCACCCTCTTCCCCGCGATCACGCTGGCCCTGCCGCGTGCGCTCGGCCTCGCCTGAGGCCGGCCCGACCGACCAGAGAGAACAACCAAAGGAGAGCGGACATGACCCGGACAGCCTTCACCCCAGCGCTACTCGCGGCGGCCCTCCTCGTCGGCACGGCCCTCGTGCCGGACGCGGCGCGGGCGGCCGAGATCAAGATCGCCATGAACGGCGTCGACGATCCCGTCACCAACGCCGAGGCCGCCTTCGCGCGCGGCTTCGCGCAGGCGCTCGACGGCTCCGGGTTCACGGCGACGGTCTTCGCCTCCGATACGCTCGGCAGCGAGCAGGAGCGCTTCGACCAGATCGCGCAGGGCCTCGTCGAGGTGAACCTCGCCACCGTCTCCACCGCCTTCGGCATGAGCCCGCTGCTGCGCGGCGTGCTCCTGCCCTTCATGTTCGAGTCGAACGACGAGTTCGACGCGATCATCGCGCAGACTGACCTGCTCGACCAGATGAACGCACCGCTGCTACCCAACGGCGTGCGGCTCGCGGGCTTCAACTACATCGGCATGCCGATCGGCATCCACAACACCGAGGTCGCGATCACCCGGATGGCGGACCTCGAGGGCATCCGCTTCCGCGCGCTCAACGCCGAGCAGCTCGAGTACATCGAGGCGCTGGGCGCCAACGGGACGATCGTCGCCTGGTCGGAGGTGGCGAACGCGATCCAGACCGGCATCGCCGACGGCTACCTCAACCCGCCGAACTCCGCCATCCGCACCGGCCACACGGAGTTCCTCAAGCATTTCACCCAGGCCAACATCTCGCCCTCGACCCGCGCCGTGCTGATCTCCGAGGACTGGTACGCCTCCCTCTCGGACGACGAGCAGGCGACGATCGACGCGGCGATCGAGGCGGGGATCGAGGCGAACCGGGCGTGGATCGCGGAGTGGTCCGGGATCGTCACCGAGCGCCACCTGGAGGCGGGCGTCACCCTCTCCGAGCTCGCGCCGGGCGAGCGCGACAAGATGGCGGAGGCGACGCGCCCGACCTGGGAGGCGATCATGACGGCCGAGGATCTCCAGGCCTATCTCGACGCGCTGGCGCAGGTGCGCGGCCAGTGACGCCGCGCTGGATCGGAGGCGTGTCATGACGAGGACGCTGGGCAGGGCCGTCATCGCCGCGAGCGACGGGCTCGACCGCATGGCGCGGGCGCTGACCGTGACCTTCCTGTGCGTCCTCGTCGTCGCGGTGATGATCCAGGTCGTGGCGCGCTATGCCTTCTCCTCGCCGCCGGCGTGGACGGAGGAGCTGGCGCGCTACGCCATGATCTGGGCGGGGTTGATGGGCGCGACGATGTCGTTCAAGCGCCGCTTCGACCCCGCCATGTTCCAGAACCCGCGCCCGCGGCTCGCCGCGCTCGCGGTCGGCGCGGCCGTGATGCAGTCGGTCGTCGTGCTCGTCTACCTGCTGCCGATCCTCTGGCACAGCGTCTACGGGCCCGGCATGAACTTCGAGCGCGGCTTCCTGCTGCGCCACGCCCGCATGACGGCGAGCACGCTCGACCTGCCGACGCTCGCCGTCGCCATCGCGGTGCCGCTGATGGTGGTGGTCATCCTCGTCCACCTCGCCGCGCGCTGGTGCGGCGACCCGGCGGGCTCGGGCGAGTCCGCGCACGACGCCGACGGCTGAGCCGGCATACGCTCCCAATCGAGACGCATTCGAGGAGGCACCCGCATGCGGGCCGACATCCTGTTTCGCAACGCCGAGATCATCGACGGCACCGGCGCCCCGCGCCGCACCGGGGACGTCGCCGTCGTCGACGACAGGATCGCCGCCGTCGGCGACCTTTCGCGCTGGGGAGCGAACCGGGTCGAGGACTGTGCGGGGCTCGCGCTGGCGCCGGGCTTCATCGACCCGCACACGCATCACGACGAGGTCGTGCTGGCGGATCCGGACATGGCCTGCATGGTCAGCCAGGGCGTGACGACGATCATCAACGGCAATTGCGGCTTCTCGATCGCGCCCCTGACGCGTCCCGGCCCCTGGCCCGCGCCGCTGGGCATGATCCTCGGCGAGGACGCGCCGCTCTTCGGGAGCTACGCCGCCTACAGAGCGCGCCTCGACGCCGCGCCGCCCGCCGTGAACACCGCCTGCCTCATCGGCCACGGGACCTTGCGCATCAACGAGGTCGCGGATCTCGGCCGGGCGGCGGACGCGCGCGAGATCGCCGCCATGCGTGCGGCGCTCGACCGGGCCTTGGGGGAGGGCGGCATCGGCCTCTCCACTGGGCCGTTCTATCCGCCGGCGCGGGCGGCGCCGACCTCCGAGCTCGTCGCCATGGCCGAGGTGGCGCAGGCCCACGGCAAGCTCTACGTCACGCACATGCGCGACGAGGGCGACCGGGTTATCGAGGCGCTCCAGGAGACGCTGCAGATCGGTCGCGAGGCCTGCTGCGGCGTGCACGTCTCCCACCACAAATGCGCCGGGCTCGCCAATCACGGGCTCTCGGAGACGACGCTGCGGATCATCGACGAGGCCCGCGGGCGCCAGGACGTGGGGCTCGACACGACGCCGTGGATCGCCTCCTCGACCATGCTGAACTCCGGCCGCCACCGCCAGGCGACGCGGGTCATCGTCGCGGAGTCGAAGCCGCATCCGGAATGCGCCGGGCGCGACCTCGCCGACGTGGCGGCGGATTGGGGTGTCGACCTCGACGCCGCGGTGGAGCGTCTCCTGCCGGCGACCGGCATCTTCTTCATCATGGACGAGGGCGACGTGCAGCGAATCCTCGCCTACGAGCACACGATCGTCTGCTCGGACGGGATCGCCAAGGGCTCCCACCCGCATCCGCGCACCTGGGGCACTTTCCCCCGCGTGCTGGGGCGCTACGTGCGCGAGCACCCGCTGTTCACGCTCGAGGAGGCGGTGCGGCGCATGACCTCGATGCCGGCGGACCGCTTCGGGCTCGCCGGACGCGGGCGCATCGTCGAGGGCGCTTTCGCCGACCTCGTCCTCTTCGACCCGCAGACCATCCGCGAAGGTGCCACCTACGAGACGCCGACGCGCCCGGCGGAGGGCATCCGCAGCGTGCTCGTCAACGGCCGCGAGGTCTGGCGCGAGGGCGCGGGGACCGGCGCGCGGCCGGGCCGCACCCTCGACCGCGCGGCGGGCTGAGCCGCAGGCGGCGCGCTCAGGTCGCTTTCGGCGTCGGGAGGATCACGAGCTCGCTCACGTCGACACCGGCGGGCTGCGAGAGCGCATAGACGACGCCGCGGGCGACGTCGTCCGGGCGCAGCGCATCGGGCTTCGCCTCGTCGAAGAAGGGCGTGTCCACCATGCCCGGCTCGATCAGCGTGACGCGCACGCCGGTGCCGGCGAGCTCCTCGCGCAGGTTGTAGCCGATGGCGGTGACGGCCCATTTGCTGGCCCCGTACATCGAGCCGGCGAGCGTCCGGCGGCCGGCGATGGAGCCGGTGATTAGCACGTGCCCGCGCGCCGCCTTCACGTGGGGGAGCGTCGCGCGCAGGGTGTGGGCGACGCCTAGGATGTTGACCTCGACGATCCGCCGCCAGCTCTCCGGCGGCGCCCCCGAGAAGCCGCCGGGCTCGCCGCCGACGCCGGCATTGGCGAAGACGGCGTCGAGGCGCCCGAAGCGTTCGATCACGGTCGCCGCCATGCGCTCCTGGTCGGCAGGGTCGGTGACGTCGCACGGAATCGTCGTCGCGCGCTCCGCGCCCACCTCGTCGGCGAGGGCGGCGAGCTTGTCCGTCGAGCGCGCGGCCAGCGCCACGCGCCAGCCGGCCTCGACGGCTCGCCGCGCGGTCGCGGCGCCGATGCCGGTCGAGGCGCCGGTGATGAGGAGGACGCGGTCGTTGTGGGTAGTGTCGGGCATGGGGTTTCCTGTTCGGACGCTCTTGCTCGAGGCATGAATGGGACGCCGGCGGGCTGTCGCCTGCCGGCTTCGACCCAACGCGCGAGAGCGATCGAGCGATGCCTTGCGCGCTTCACGAACCCTCGACCGCCCGTGCGTCCCCGTTCTCCGGCGCCCGCTCCCACCCGAACACGCTGCGCCCGCCGTACTCGTGCGAGCGCGCCCGCTCCTGCGCCATGAACGCGTCCACCGACGGCCCCTCCGCGGTCGCCTCGAGCCGGCGGGCCTGGGCGTCGAGGCGGTGCAGGGCGGCGAGCGCGTCCGCCTCGCCGAGGCGCGCCTTGCGCACCGCGGCCTTCATCACCGCGATGGTGCGGTCGTAGACCGCGGTGGGGACGGGATAGGGATTGCGGTCCTTGCCGCCGTGAGCGAGGGAGAACCGCGCCGGGTCGCTGAAGCGGCAGGGTGCGCCGTGGACCACCTCCGCCACCATCGCGAGCGAGAGCACGGTGCGTGCGCCGACGCCCGGCGTCAGCAGCAGGTCGGGGAAGTCTGCGGGACCGCGCTCGGCGGCGGCGGCGAGCGCCCCGTGCAGGCGGCGCGCCACCACGTTCTCGGAGCGCACCTCCTCGTGCGCCGGCATCGCGAGATGCGGCAGCATCGGCTGTGCCGGCTCCTCCGGCGCCGGCGCGCGCCCGGCCGCCGCGTCGAGCCGCGCGATCTCGCCGACGATACCGTCCGGCCCCAGCTCCGCCAGCAGGTCGAGCTGGCGGACGCGCGAGACGGCGGCGCGGCGGTCGGCGAGGTTGACGATGGTGCCCTGGCCCGGCCCGTCCACCGCCGCGTGCGGGCTGTCGAGGAAGCCCGAGCGCCCCTCCGCCAGCCCCTCCGAGAGCCAATGGTAGCGCCGCGCCTGCCGGCGCTCGCCGTTCATGCCCTGCTGGATCACCGCCCAGCGGCCGTCGTCGGTGACGACGAAGCCGTGGAGGTAGAGATCGAACCCGTCCTGCACCGCGGCGGAATCGACCTTCGCGACGAGGCGGCTCGCCCGGGCCAGCGCCGCGCCGTCGATGCCGGTGCGCTCGCCGACCGCGACGAGCTCCGCCGGCGTCGCCCGCGACTGGCGCCCGCGCCCGCCGCAGACGTGGATGCCGAGCTCGCCCGCGCGCGGCCCGAGCCCGCGCTTGAGCGCGCCGAGCACGCTCGTCGTGACGCCCGACGAGTGCCAGTCCATCCCGATGACGGCGCCGAAGCTCTGGAACCAGAACGGATGCGCGAGGCGCCTCAGGAACTCGTCGCGCCCGTACTCGATCACGATCGCTTCCGCCATCACGGCGCCGAGCGCGGTCATCCGCTCCCCGAGCCAGCGGGGGACGCGGCCGCCGTGGAGCGGGAGATCGGCGCTGCCGGAGCGTTTCGTCATGAGAACGGATCGTGCACGAAATCGCCGTCGAGGCAAGCCGGAATTCTGTCGTGCACCCATGCGGAGGCGGCGGTGACGTGGTGCTCTGGCGCTCGAAGGCACAGGGTTGTAGCAGGGATATCGCCGCAGAACGACCGGGGGAATCGGATGGCCGCACGCTTCGTCGCAACCGCGAGCGCCGCCGCGCTCGTCCTGCTCGCCGCGTCGGCCGCGGCCGACGAGCCGTCCGCGCGCCTCGATCCGCAGGAGGTGGGCATCGAGCAGGTGCGCTGCACGATCGGCACGCCGCCGGACGACCCCGCCGCCTGCTTCCTCGCCTGGCTGCCCATGTCCTGGGACGCGGTGGACGAGGCCGGGCGCCTGCCCGAGGACGCGCCGCGGGTCGGCGTCCACCTGACGGTGCTCAGCAATCCCACCCGCGACGGCGAGCCGAACCCCGTCGTCGTCCTCGCGGGAGGGCCGGGGCAGGCGGCCTCGGACATGATCGAGACCTGGGGCCCGGCGCTGGAGCTGCGGCGCAGCCGCAGCGTCGTCCTCGTCGACCAGCGCGGCACCGGCCGCTCGGTCCCGAGCCTCGCCTGCCCGGACATTCCCGCGACGTTGCTCGACGGCAACCGCTTCGACAATCCGGGCTTCGCGTCCGCGGGCGCGCTCGTCGACGAGCTGCGGGCCTGTCGCGCGGCGCTCGTCGCCGACGGCATCGCGCTCGAGGCCTTCGACACGCGCGCCGCCGCCCGCGATCTCGCCGCCATCCGCAGGGCCTTCGGCTTCTCCCGCTGGAACCTCGTCGGCACGTCCTACGGCGCGAAGCTGGCGCAGGAGGCGATGCGCGTCGATCCCGACGGCATCCGCGCCGCCGTCCTCAACTCGCCGCTGCCCCTCGCGCCCGACCGCGACGGCGCCCTCGTCGCGGAGCGCCCCCGCCTGATCGAGCAGCTGGTCGCCGATTGCGCGGCCGACGGATACTGCGCGGAGACCTACGGAGATCTCGGCGAGCGGCTGCGGCGTATCGAGGCTCGGCTCGCCGAGGCTCCGCTCCAGGCGATGTTTCCCGACCCGCAGACACGGGCGCCGACGCGTGTCGAGATCGCCTGGCCAGACGTGGTCTCCATGATCGCCGGAAAGATGGCCTTCATCCCCCCGTCGCGGACGCTGCCGCGGTCGATCGCCGCACTCGATGGGCTCCTGCGCGGGCGTGTCGCGCTCACGGATGCGCAGCTCGCCGAGATCTTCGGCGTCGGCGGCCCGCCGCCCTTCGACGGCATGGCGGCGGGGCTCCACCTGTCCGTCCGCTGCCGCGAGGACGTGCCCTTCTTCGACGAGAGCAAGATGGTGGAGGCGGTGGGCGACGGGTTCTGGTTCGCCGGCGGCGTGCCGAACGCGGTCTATGCGCAGATCTGCCCGGTCTGGGACGTGCCGGCCGTGCCGGAGCCGGCGGCGCCCGTCGAGAGCGCGATCCCGACCCTCGTCCTCACGGGAGACGCCGACCCGCTGACGCCCACCCGCTGGGCGCGGGAGATCGCGGGCACGCTCCCGAACGCGCAGCTCGTGAGCTTCCGCGGCCAGGCGCACGACCTCCTCGCCTCGCTCGCCTGCGCCCGTGTCCTCGCGGCGAACTTCCTCGACGCGCCGGAGGCCCAGGTCGACGCCGGCTGCCTGGAGCCGATCCGGCCGTTCTTCGAGTAAGCGGATGCGGCCGGCGAGCCCGGTCCGTCCGGCGGCCGCGTCGTCAGTCCCGCTCCTCCAGGTCCTCGATCAGCCGCCGCATCTCGGCGATCTCGCGTTCCTGCGCGGCGATGATCTCGTCGGCGAGCGCGCGCACCCGCGGGTCGGAAATCCGCGCGCGCTCGGAGGTGAGGATCGCGATGGAGTGGTGGGGGATCATGGCGCGCATCCAGTCCTGGTCGTCGACGGTCGTCTGGCTGCGCACGAGCCACAGCGACAGCGCGAACACCGCGATCGATCCCGCGTAGATGGCGAGGTTCAGGTTGCGGCTCGAGTACATGCTCAGCATGTAGGAGAGCATGACAACGGCCATGACGGCGCCCATGAGCAGCGCCATCCACAACCGGGTCTGCGACCAGAAGACGTGCTCCCAGGCGTAGGTGTTGAGATACATCAGGCCGTACATGACGACAGTGGAGGTCGCGATCATCGCGGCGAAGCGCCAGTAGGACATCGTCGGCTCACTCCTTGCTGGGGAGCGAATCGACCCAAGCCCGATTCCGTTCCCGATCGAGCGGGCCGCGAACCCGCCATGGGCGGGCATGCACCTCTCCGCCGGGACCGGAACGCCCCGGGCGCCCGACGCGCTTGTCGTTCGCGCCGTGGAAATCTACCTTCGGCACCGATCGATCGAGGAGCATCGCCATGCCGACCCGCACCCTCGCCGGCGCCGCCGCGCTGGCTATCCTGCTGCCGCTGGCCGTCGGCTCCGCCGCCGCCGCGCCTGCGGAGCGGACGATGATCGTCCACAAGGACCCGCTGTGCGGCTGTTGCACGGCCTGGGCCGAGCAGATGGAGGCCGCCGGCTTCGTGGTCGAGGCGCGCCCCACGTCGCTGATGGCGCAGGTCAAGGCGGCGCTCGGCGTGCCCGGCGCGCTCGCCTCCTGCCACACGGCGGAGATCGACGGCTATGTCGTCGAGGGCCACGTGCCGGTCTCCGCCATCGAGGCGCTCCTCGCGCAGCGCCCTAAGGTCGACGGCATCGCGGTGCCGGGCATGCCGATGGGCTCGCCCGGCATGGAGACACCCGGCTTCGCGCCGGAGCCCTACCAGGTCGTGCTCTTCGGGGCGGAGGGGAGCACGGTGCTGGGGACCTGGGTCGGCAGCGAGCGCTTGGCCGGCGAGGAGATGGCGCGCTGACCGGGGCGGCATCGGGTCTCCTCCCGATTCCGGGGCGCGGCGGCTCTGCTAGGCTGCTCGCGGCATGCCGTCGCTCGCCCCGGAGCCCCGTCTTGGTCGCCTTCGTGCTCGCCCTGATCCTGCCCTTCGTCGCGCTCGTGATGCTCGAGCGCTACCTCGCCGCCTGCGGCGCGTTCATCCTGCAGGCGACGATCCTCGGCTGGCCGATCGCCACGGTCTGGGCGCTCGTCGCCCAGCGGGCGGCGGACGAGGCGGATCGCCGCGCATCCGAGCCCTGAGAACGCGCGACGCCCGCCGGACGGTCGGTCCGGCGGGCGTCGTCATGCCGTCACCGGCAGGTGGCTCAGCCGTGATCCTCGGCCTGCAGGCGGATCGCCTCGTGGGCGGACCAGAAGGGGGTCCCGCCGGAGACGCCGACCGGCGCCGGGGCGGCGAGCGAGCCGGTGACGTCGACGTCCGGCGTCACGCCGCGCTGGCTCTGGAAGAAGGCGTCCTTCTGCTGCGGCGCGTCGTAGAGGGTGACCTCGGAGGCGGCGGCGAAGGCCGGGCCGGCGAGCGCGACGGCGAAGGCGGCGAGGGTCAGGGTACGGAGCGTCTTCATCTGGGTCTCTCCTGTGGAATGGTCAGGGTCTCGGTGGTGGTCGGTCGGGGCGGGGCGGCGCAGTGCCGCCCCGCCGGAGCGCTGGGGCTCGAGGATCAGTTGGTGTCCTCGGCCTGCAGGCGGATCGCCTCGTGAGCGGACCAGAAGGGGGTCCCGCCGGAGACGCCGAGCGGCGCCGGGGCGACGAGCGAGCCGGTGACGTTCACGTCGGGCGTCACGCCGCGCTGGCTCTGGAAGAAGGCGTCCTTCTGCTGCGGCGCGTCGTAGAGGGTGACCTCGGAGGCGGCGGCGAAGGCCGGGCCGGCGAGCGCGACGGCGAAGGCGGCGAGGGTCAGGGTGCGGAGCGTCTTCATGATCGTGTTTCCTTTCGTCTGGTCCTGGGGGCGGGAGCGATCGAGCGTCCCGTCCGATGCACCTGATTTCGGTGCGGCGGCGCGAATTGCTACGGCTCCGTTCGCACTCACGAATTTGCGTGGATGCAAGTAATGAACGGTCGTCCTGAGGCGGAGGGTGTCGAGGCGAGCAGGCACGAGTGGTGCTATAATTCAGTATTAAAAAGAGTTTTTTCCACTCGCGTACGCCGTCGGCATTTGGTTCCAGCTTGATAGCCTCCTCACGACTCGCTCACGAATCCGTGTTCGTGCAAATCATGGCCTCGACTGGGACGCGCGGACCATCCGCCCGTCGACGCGCATGTTCGAGCGGTGGCGCCATCCGGTTTCGGCACGGGCCGCCGAGCGCCGCCGCGAACGTGATCGAGCGGCGGGGAGACCCCGCCGCTCGTCAGAAAAGCTCTGCGCTGATAGAGACTTGCGCCCGCCTCGCCGGCGCCTTCACGACCGCGTGAGGATCACGCCGCGCGCAGGCGCGCCACGAAGTCGGCGACGCGTCCGGCGAGACCGTCCGCCTGGGCGCGCATGCGCTCGGTCGCGTCCCGCGCGCTGCGGGCTGCGGCGCCGGCCTCGCCGGCGAGCCGCGAGAGGTCCGACACGTCCTGGGCGATGCCGTCCGTGCGTGCCGCCGCCGACGAAATGCGCTCGGCGATCTCCGTGGTCGCGGCCGCCTGCTGGTCGACCGCGCCGGCGATCGTGCCGGAGATCGTGTCGATCTCGCGCACCACGCCACCGATCTCGTCGACGGCCGCGACCGAGCGCTTCGTCGTCTCCTGCATGGCGGCGATCTGGGCCGAGATCTCCTCGGTCGCGCGCCCGGTCTGGCCGGCGAGCTCCTTGACCTCCGCCGCGACGACCGCGAAGCCGCGGCCCGCCTCGCCCGCGCGGGCGGCTTCGATGGTCGCGTTGAGCGCGAGCAGGTTGGTCTGCTCGGCGATGGCGGCGATCAGCTTGGTGACGCCCTCGATGCGGCTCGCGGCGGCGTCGAGCTCGGCGACGGTGGCGCTCGTGCGCGCGGCGCTGCGCGCGGCCTCGCTGGAGACCTCGGCCGCCCGGCGCACGCGGCCGGTGACGTCGCCGAGCGACGCGGTCAGCTCCTCCGTCGCGGCAGCGACCCCGGTCATCACGCTGCGGCTCTCGCCCGTGTGGTGCGCCGCCGAGGCCGAGCGCTCGGCCGTCGTGGCGACGGAGGCGGCGAGCGCCCCGCTCGCGGCTTCGGCCTCGCCCGCGGCGGCGACGAGGCTCGCGGCGGCGGCGTCGATCGTCTCCTCGAGAGTGGCCGCGATCTCCTCGAGCGCGCGGCGCCGCTCCGCCTCGGCCTTCGCCCGCTCGGCCTCCTGCGCCACGCGCAGGTGCTCCATCTCGCGCGCGTTGGTCTTGAAGACCTCGAGGGCGCCCGCGAGGCGGCCGATCTCGTCGCGGCCGGAATAGCGCGCGGCGTCCACCGAGTGATCGCCCGCGGCGACGCGCTGGAGGAGCACGGTCATCGCGTCGAGGCGACGCGAGACCCGCAGAAGGATGAACCAGGACAGCACGGCGAGCGCCACCAGCCCCAGCCCGAGGCCGATGCCTGCGAGCATCGCATCCCGACGCGCCTTGTCCGCGAGCGCGCGTGCCGCCTCGACGGCGCGGCTCGCGCCGGCCTCCGAGAGCGCGAGCGCCGGTGCGAGATGGGCGTCGGCCTGCGCGGCGAAGGCGTCGGCGTCGAGCGGGAAGTTGCCGGTGCCGGCCTCCGCCAGCATCAGCGCGCGCAGCTCGGAGTAGCCGGCGAGCCCGTCCGCGACCGCCGCCGCCGAGGCGCGCAGCGCCGGCGTGATCTCCGGGTGGCGGGCGAGGAGCGCGATCGCCGACGTCGCCTGCTCGGCGCGCTCGAAGGATTGCTGGGACTGCTCGACGGTGAGCCGGTCCAGCGGCCACTTCGCGATCGCGCCGATGAGCAGCATCGTGCGGTCGCGGCTGGCGAACGCCTGCGCCTCCCAGCCGAGCCGCTGCATCGACAGGCCGTGCGCGACGACCGACGGGATCTGCGCACCCGCCGGCTCGGCCAGCGCGCCGATGTCGAAGAAGGTGCGCATGAGGTCGTCGTAGCCGGGCACGACGCCGTCCGCGGCCGAAGAACGGCGGAAGGCCTTGAGGGCGGCTTCGTCGTCGAGCGTGGCGCGCAGGCCGACGAGCCGCTCCTCGGCCTCGCCGATCGCCGACGCGAGATCATCGCGGCCGGCGATGCGCGAGACGCGTTCCACGGTGGCGGCGAGCTCCGCGAGCGCTGTATCGACCCGAGGGCGAACGTCCCGGATCTGTGCGGCTTGCGCGGGCTCGATCGGCTCGCGCAGCGTCAGCGCGAGCTGCGCGAGGCCGCGCTCGGTGGATACGGCGGCGCTCGCGGCGCCGAGCTGTGCCTTGACGGCGGCGACCTCCTCGATTTGCCGGGAGGCCTCGATGGCGCGCAGGTTCCCGTGCAGGACGAGCCCGAGCGCGACGGTGAGCAGAGCCGAGACCGCAAGACAGACGGCCAGGCCGAGAGCACGGATGGACATCGCCAACCCTCCTTCTTGATGGCGGAGGGGACCACGATTCATCCTAAGCTTTGCTTATCTCCGCGTGCCGTATCGAATGTTACGTAACGTAAGGAGGTTCGACTGCGACGCCGGGTCGCGGAGCGTCAGGCGATGGATCGGCCCTCGCGCCGGTTCGCCGCAGAGAAAGGTCGCCGGCTCCGATGTTCCGCTAGCGGAAATGTCGCTTCCGCGCGGTCTCGTCTCAGGGAGCGGAGGCGACGCGCCTGACGGCGGGGCCCGCCGCGAAACCGGTCGTCTCGACCGCCGGGCGTCCGGGGCGGAAGCCCTGCGCGATTCCCGCAGCCGGGATGGCGACGAGGCCCGACGGCGTCGCGTCGGAGACCCGCGCGGAAGCGACGCGCACCGACGTCGTCGTCGGCGCCGAGGCGGGTACGAGGCTGCGGCCGGCGAACAGCGTGCGCAGCGCGCTGCGCTCGCGCTCCGGAAGCGCGGCCACCGTGTCCCGCGCGCGAGGTGCCGCGGGAGACGCGGCCCGTGCGGCGCTCGCCGTGGTCGTCGGTGCGCTCGCCGTCGCGGACGCGGCGGCGACCGCGGCGAAGGCGTCGGC
>NZ_JBQTCJ010000050.1:0-37905 GCF_052380005.1 Salinarimonas sp. NSM | reverse complement strand
CGGACAGGCCCCGAAGGTCGGAGGCATCGCGGATCGTGTCGAGGAGGGGGGTGTCGGGGCGACGCATGGCGGCCTCCTTGTCGAGCGGGGGAGGGAGCGGGGAGGTCGCTCCCGAGGTCGGAACAGCCGAGTGTCAGTATAGCTTGACACGTGCGTGCGACAAGTCATCGGCGCGCAAAAAAGTGGCAGATCCGTGTTCCCGCTTAGTCTCGAGCCCGCATATCGCACGGGAGTCACTGGATCAGCGTGCGGATAGCCAGCGCCGATACAGGTCGTAGACATGCGCCAGGAAGGCGATCGTCAGCCCGGCGGCGACGATCGTCCACGATTCGTCTCGGATCGCGGCGCGCGCAGCGATCGAAAGCCCGAGGCCCGCCACCACGAACCCCGCGAGATCGCGGAAGGCGAGGCGGCGGCCCTCGGGGAGTATCCGTGCTCTCGCCCGGGGGAGACGCGAGAGCACGAGGAGCGCGATCCCTTCGAGAACCAGGATCGCGATGACGAGGTCGAAGACGCGACCCGAGACGAGGAAGTCGATCAAGAACACACCGTCGTCACGGGCGCACCAGCCCGAACAGATGCGCCAGGTCCTTGAAGAAGATGCGCACGTGGGCCATCGGATCGCGCCGCACCAGCTCCTTGTTCATGTAGGCCTGCCAGGTCAGGCGCTGCACGTCCGCGTCCCGGCAGATCGAGACGAAGCGCTCGCGGCGCTTGTCGCTCACGTACCAGAAGCGCTGCATGATCCCGAGGATGAAGAACACGCGCCCGTGCGCCTTCATGAAGGACTTGCGGGCGCCCGCGAGCGCCTTCGACCTGCCGGTCTCGAGATAGGTCTCCACCGCCTCCGCCGCGAGGCGCCCACCGACCATGGCGTAGTAGATGCCCTCGCCCGACGCCGGCGCCACGACGCCCGCGGCGTCGCCGGCGAGCAGCACGTCGCGATTGTTGTCCCACTTCTTGGCCGGATGGAGCGGGATCGGCGCGCCCTCCTTTCGGATGGTGCGCACGCCGTCGAGCTTGGTCGTGGCGCGCAGGTCGGCGACCGCCTCCTTGAGGCCGAAGCCCTTCTGCATCGACCCGACGCCGATCGAGGCGGACTTGCCGTGCGGGAAGACCCAGGCGTAGAAATCGGGCGAGAGCTTGCCCTGGTAGTACACGTCGCAGCGATTGGCGATGTAGTCGGCCGCGCCGTCCTCCGGTGCCTCGACGATCTCGTGGTAGGCGAAGACGAAGGGGACAGGCCCGCGCTGCGGAACGGCCTCGCGGGCCACCGCCGAGTTCGCGCCGTCGGCGCCGATCACCGCGCGGGCGCGCACCGAGACGCTCTCGCCGCCCTCCGCCCGCGATGTGCGGAAGTGGACACGCGCCGTTCCGTCCGGGTCGCGGCTGATCGTCTCGAAGGTCGCGGCCCGGCGCGTCGCGCCGTTGGCGGTCGCGCGGGCACGCAGCCACTCGTCGAAGACCTCGCGGTCGACCATGGCGACGAAGCCGTCGTCGATCGGCATGTCGACCTTCTTCTCCGAGGGCGCGATCATGCGCGCGCCCGAGATCTTGGCGCAGAGGATTCCGTCGGGAATGGCGAAGTCCCGCACGAGGCGCGGCGGGATCGCGCCGCCGCAGGGCTTGATGCGGCCCGCCCGGTCGAGCAGGAGCACGTCGCGCCCGGCGCGCGCGAGGTCGGTCGCGGCCGTGGCGCCGGCGGGCCCGCCGCCCACGACGACGACGTCCCAGGTGTGGGACGGATCGACGGCGGTGCGGGTGAGGGTCTCCTCCGCGGGCGGAGGGGCTTGCGCCTCGGCTTCCGCGAGGGCGACGTCGTCGGTCTCGGTGTCGAACGTCACGGCGTGGGTCTCCCCTCGATGAGCGGCTCGCCGCGAGGTGCGACGGCGGGGGTGGCGATGCGGACAGGGACGCGGCGCAGCGCGGCGCGCCCCGACATGACGCGCGCGGCGAGGAACGCCGAGACGAGGAAGAGGGCGGCTTCGCCGAGGAACACGCCGGCATAGGCGCTCGCGGCGCTCTCGGCGACGAGCCGCCCGAGGTCGACGGCGATCGTGCCGACGAGCCCGCCGAGCCCGAACGCGACGCCCTGCGCCGCGCCCCACAGGCCGACGCGGGTGCCCTCGCGATTCGCCGCACCGTCACGGGCGAGCCGCATCATCGAGCCGATGGCGGCCACCGCGAAGACGCCGTTGCCGAAGCCGAGCACGGCGACGTTGGCATGGAGCGGCCAGACCGTTCCCGAGGCTCCCGCCCCGAACGACGCCGCCCCGAGCGCGCCGCCGAAGGCGAGCCCGACGAGGGCCGCGGCCGAGATCAGGCAGCCGCCGATCGCCCACAGGTGCAGGCGCGAGCGCGCGCCCTCCCGGAAGCCGCCGCCCAGGAGGCCCGTCAGGATCATGCCCACGAGCACGCCGGCGTTCTGGACGCCCGACAGCTTGGTCGATTCTCCCGGCGTCATCGAGAAGACCGCGCCCGCGAACGGCTCGAGGATCAGGTCCTGCGCGGAGTACGCCAGCATCGAGACGAAGACGAAGACCGTGAAGCGCCGCGCCGTCGGCTCGGCCCAGACCTCCGCCAGCGCCTGGCGGAAGGGCACTTTCGGGCCGCCCTCGACGCCGCGCGCGCGCCGCGCACCTTCCACGCCCGCGACCGCGAGCGTCGTCACGAGGAAGGCGATCCCCGAGACGCTCGCGGTGACGACGACGAGACGCGTCATCGAGAACGGGTCGAGGAAGTGCCCGGCCGTGCCGGCGGTGACGATGAACCCCGCGATCATCATGATCCAGACGATCGCCGCCGCGGACGCCTGCCGCGCCGGCGCGACCCGCTCTGCGAGCAGCGCCAGCAGCGAGGTTCCCGACGCGCCCACCCCGACGCCGATGATGCCGAAGGCCAGCGTCGAGAGCGCGATGCCGGCGACGAGGTTCGTCGCCGAGAGCGCGGTGGCGAGCGCGGCGAGCACGGCGCCCGCGGCGAGCGCCGCCATGCCGCCGACGATCCACGGCGTGCGCCGCCCGCCGACGTCCGAGCCGTGACCCCAGCGCGGGCGCAGGAGCTGCACGGCGTAGTGCAGGCCGACCAGCAGGCCGGGAAGGGAGGCGGCGAGGGCGAGCTCGACCACCATGACGCGGTTCAGGGTCGAGGTGGTGATGACCACGATCGCACCGAGGGAGGCCTGCACCAGGCCGAGCCGCGCGATGCCGAGCCAGGAGAGGGGGACGCCGTCGCGCGAGGTCGTCATGTCGCCGTTCCCCTTCATCCGCCGACCGGCCCGAGCCCGCGCAGGGCGAAGGCCGTGACGAGCATGCCGAGCACGTAGAGCGTTGTGCCGGTGGCGTTGTACCAGGCGGCCTTGCCGCGGGGATCGGCGACGAGCCTGCCCATCAGGGCGGCCTGCGCCGCGAGGAGCGCGGTGACGGCGAGCGCGTGCCAGGGCGCGCCCCAGGCGAGCAGCAGGCCGATCACCACGACCTGCGGCGCCGCCATCACCACGCAGGCGAGGCGCGCGGCCCGGTCGACCCCGAGCAGCACGGGCAGCGAATCGACGCCCTCGCGCTTGTCGCCCTCCACCGACTTGAAGTCGTTGAGGGTCATGATGCCGTGGGCGCCGAAGGAATAGAGCAGCGCGACGACGACGATCCGCCAGTCCGGGAAGGCGGCGGCCATGATCGCCGCGCCGGTGAACCAGGGCAGGCCCTCGTAGGAGATCGCGACCGCGGAATTGCCCCACCAGCCGTTCTGCTTGAGGCGGAAGGGCGGGGCGGAATAGGCCCAGGCCAGCGCGAGCCCGATCACGCCCGCGAGGAGCACGACGGGCCCGAGCATGAACGCGACGAGGAAGGACAGGGCGGTCCAGATCACCGCGATCCGGAAGCCCCATTCGCCGGGGATGCGGCCCGACGGAATCGGCCGGTTCGGCTCGTTGATGGCGTCGACGTGCCGGTCGTACCAGTCGTTCACCGCCTGGCTCGCGGCGCACACGAGCGGCCCGGCGAGCACGACGCCCGCGAGGATCACGGGCCAGCGCGTGTCCGCGGCGACGCCGGAGGAGACGACCCCGCAGGCGAACGCCCACATGGGCGCGAACCAGGTGATCGGCTTGAGGAGCTCGGTGAAGGAGAGGATGGCCGGTCGCGTCATGCCGGAGATGCTACCCCGCCCGACGGCCGCGTCAATCAGAATTGACACTTACGTGTGTCAAGTCGGGTGAGGCACGTCCGCACGGCTCTGCCCCCGGGGGCCGCGCCGCCTCAATCCTCGTGGTCGAGGTCGCCGAGCCCGTGCCGGCGCAGCTTGGCGTAGAAGCTCTGGCGGGAGAGGCCGAGCATCTCGGCGGCGGACGCGCGGTTGTCGCCGGTGAGGTCGAGCGCGGCCTCGATGCACAGCTTCTCGATCACGTCTGTGGTCTCGCGTACGAGCTCCTTGAGCGACACGCGCCCGACGAGCTCCTTCATCTGCGCGACCGAATGCGGCAGCTCCGGCCCGGCGGCGCCCATCGCGGCGGCCGGTCGCGGGCCCGTGGGGCGGATGGCGAAGCCGAAGCAGGCGTCGTCGACTTCCGGCGCCAGCACGGCGGAGACCTCGACGTCCTCCGTCAGCCCGTACTCGCCCTGGACCACGGTGCCGAATCGCTTCACCGCCCCGTGCTCGCGCACGCTCGCCGTCAGCACGTTGCAATCGACGCTGGAGCGGCCGAGCCAGCGGTCGAGCGGCTCGCCGCGGGCCTGCTCCTCGGTGGCGAGCTGCACGAGATCGAGGAAGGCGGCGTTGGCGGAGAGGATGCGCCGGTCCGAATCGGTCACCACGATCGCATCGGGGAGGCGCTCGACCACCCGCAGCACGCGCCGGCGCGCGGCGGCGAGCGTGCTCGCGCCCCCCGCCGGCGGGGCCAGGCGCACGAGGAAGTGCGTCACCCGCTCCTGTCGGAAGACGGAGGCCGAGGCCAGCGCCTCACGCCCGTCGCCGAGCTTGAGCCGCGCCTCGTCCGAGCGCCCGGCGGTGCGTGCGGCGGCGAGGAGATCCTCGAGCGCGCCGGCGCTCTCGGGCGCGAAGAGCTGGCCGAGCGGGCGCCCGGCGATCGGCCGGCCCGAGGCGACGAGCTCGACCGC
This sequence comes from Salinarimonas sp. NSM, assembly GCF_052380005.1. Classification (NCBI taxonomy): domain Bacteria; kingdom Pseudomonadati; phylum Pseudomonadota; class Alphaproteobacteria; order Hyphomicrobiales; family Salinarimonadaceae; genus Salinarimonas; species Salinarimonas sp. NSM. The sequence goes on along the minus strand of NZ_JBQTCJ010000050.1, from coordinate 32,791 downwards.
TGCGGGGTTGGCCTCGCTGACGCGGCGCGTGGCGGCGTCGACCACGAGCACCGCCTCGGACGCGATCTGGAACAGCAGCCGGTAGCGCGTCTCGGCGCTGCGCAGATGCGCGTACTCGCGCTCCATCGCGGCCTGGGCGTCCACCAGTCGGCGCTGCAGCGAGGCGACGCCGCGCAGGTCGCGGCCCACCGCGACGATGCGCCCGGAGCGGCCCACGTCGACGGCGGAATAGAGAATCGGCAGGTCGGGCCCGGCGGGGAGGGGGTGGTTCACCTGACGCCAGATGCGCGCCTCGTCGGACGCGGCGTTGCGCATCAGCGACTCGATCTTCTCGCGGCTCTCGACGGTGACGGTGTCGACCCAGCGCCTGCCGCGCCAGCGCCCGCACTCCTCCGCCTCGAGCTCCCGCGAGCCGACGGCGACGTCCTCGATCACTCCGTCGCGGTCGACGATGAGCGCGAGATCGTTCGTGGCCGCGATCAGCCGCGCGGCGCTCGCCGCGTCGACGTCGGCCAAAGCCGTCTCAGGGGCCCGGAATCGGCGCAGGCCCTCGGGAGCCGTAGGAGTGTCCATCGGGCGCTGCGATCCTCGCTGTTCCAAGCCGATCCCTCACCGAGCCCGCGCGGCGCCTCCCACGAACCGCTGCGCCTTCCTGACGGCGTCGAGGCCGTCGAACGCCACGAAGTCGGCACCGACGAGCGCGGCGCTCTCGGGATGTTCGTTGAAGTAGTGACCACCGACGAGCACGCCGACATGCTTGTTGCGCGACCGACGTCGGACGATGTCGATAGCGGACGCGAGCTCGGCGAGCAAGCTCTCGCAGCTCAACGACAATCCGACGACGTCGAACCAGTCGGCGCGCACGATTCGGCCCAGCTCCTCGAGCGAGGTGCCCGGCGCACATACGGCGTCCCATCCCGCGCGGCGAAGGAATTCCTCCACGATCGCCACGCCGAACGTGTGCGTCTCCCCCGGGGAGGAGGCGAGCAAGACGCGTTTCTCCTCGGAGCCGGAATCGCCCTCCGCCTCGAACGGCGCGCCGAGCGCGCGCAGCACCTGCTGAAGGCGCGAGAGGGCGATCGTGACGTCGCAGAAGTCGGCCTTGTCCTCGCGCCAGAGCGTGTCGAGGTGATTCGCGGCCGGCGCGAGCAGATGCAGGAAGATCGTCTCCAACGTCGCGCCGCGAGCGCGCAGAACGGAGACGTAGGAGGTGGCGACCTCGACGTCGTGCGCGATGACGAGGCCGGCGAACTCCACCACCTCCTCGTGGGAGGGCAGCGGGTCCTGGCGGTCGCCCTCGGCGCAGTCGTCGCTCGAGTGCACCAGCATCAGGCGTGGGATGATCTCCGCCTCGATCGTGCGGGAGAGCGCGTCGCGCCGGTCCGCCTCGTTGCGCGGCGAGCGGCGTGATGCGTGCCCGCTCAACGCATGTCCGTTCACGCGTGCGTCGCTCCGCCCATCGCTCCTCGGTGCGGCGTCGGGCGATGACGCGATCGCCTCCTTCAGGCTGGCCATCGTAACCTCCCTTCGTCTCGGCGTCTTGCGCGTCGACTGCTCGCGAACCGTTGATCTTGTTGATTTTTCTGGTCGGGGAGCGTGGCTGAACTTGGAGCGAGCATAAGGCGGAGCACGCTTAGCGCGCAAGTGGCGGGATGCTACGCACTTAACCCGACCGTGTTTGTTGTGAGGATGGATTGACGTCAATCTAGGTTGACACTTCCGGGCCCGCTCCGTAGCTTTTCCCTCAAGAACACGAGCCGTTCCAGGGAGGGTCGCGATGCGTCGCGCCGACGCCGAGACGCCGAGGAGAGGTCTCTACACGCCGCAGGAACGCCTGCGCCGGGACGCCTCCCCGTGGACGATGGTGCAGGGGGTCCTCGCGCCGGTGCAATTCCTGGTGTGCCTCGTCAGCATCGCCCTGATCGCTCGCTACCTCGCCACCGGCGACGGCTACGCGCTCGCGACGATCTCGATCGTGGTCAAGACGTTCACGCTCTACACGATCATGATCACCGGAGCGATCTGGGAGAAGGACGTCTTCGGCGTCTACCTGTTCGCGAAGCCGTTCTTCTGGGAGGACGTCGTCTCCTTCGGCGTGATCGCGCTGCACACTTTCTATCTCGTGGCGCTGTTCACGGATCTGCTCGGCGCACGCGGCGAGATGCTGCTCGCGCTCGCCGCCTACGCCGCCTACGTCGTCAATGCCGTTCAATTCGTCCTGAAGCTGCGCGCCGCGCGGCTGCAGGAGGCCCGCGAGGGGCGCGCCGGCCCTCCCGCCGGTGCAGCGTTCCCGGCGGGGGAGGTCGCGCGATGAACCGTCACGTGCTCGTCGACGAGACCCGCAGGCCCGCGCCCTCCGGCTGCGCCGATCTCCCGGCCGCCGTTCCCTCCGCGCCCCCGGGCTCCGGCCCGAGCGTGCGCACCGAGCGCGGCCAGCGCGAGGTCTTCTGCGGGCTCACGGGCATCATCTGGATGCACCGCAAGATCCAGGACGCCTTCTTCCTGATCGTGGGCTCGCGCACCTGCGCGCATCTCATGCAATCGGCGGCCGGCGTGATGATCTTCGCCGAGCCGCGCTTCGCCACCGCCATCATCGACGACCGCGACCTCGCCGGGATCGCCGACGCCAACGACGAGCTCGACGCGTGCGTCGAGCGGCTGCTCGCGCGCCGGCCCGACATCAAGATGCTCTTCCTGGTGGGCTCGTGCCCCTCCGAGGTGATCAAGCTCGATCTCTCCCGCGCCGCGCAGCGGCTCTCCGCGCGCTTCCTCCCGGACGTGCGGGTGCTCTCCTACTCCGGCTCGGGGATCGAGACGACGTTCACCCAGGGCGAGGACACCTGCCTCGCCTCGCTCGTGCCGACGCTGCCGCAGGCCGCACCGGACGCCACCGAGCTGCTCGTCGTGGGCGCGCTCGCGGACGTGGTCGAGGACCAGTTCGCGCGCATCTTCGACGCGCTCGGCATCCCCACGCGCTTCCTGCCGATGCGCAAGGCCAACGACCTTCCGCCGGTCGGCGAGGGCACCCGCATGCTCCTCGCCCAGCCGTTCCTGGCGGAAACGGCGCGTGCGCTCGAGGCGCGCGGCGCGACGCACCTGCCGGCGCCGTTCCCGCTCGGCGTCGAGGGCACGACCGCCTGGCTGCGGGCGGCCGTGGACGCGTTCGGCGTCGACCCGGCCCTGCTCGAGCGCGTCACCGCTCCGATGGCGGCGCGCGCCCGCGCGGCGCTGGAGCGCCAGCGCGAGCGGCTCGCCGGCAAGAGCGTCTTCTTCTTCCCCGATTCGCAGCTCGAGCTGCCGATCGCCCGCTTCCTCCACCGCGAGCTCGGCATGGAGCTCGTCGAGGTCGGCACGCCCTTCCTCCACCGCCAGCACATGGCGGGCGAGATCGCGCTCCTGCCGGACGGGGTCGCGATCGTCGAGGGCCAGCACGTCGACCGGCAGCTCGATCGCTGCCGCGCGGCCGCTCCCGACATCACGGTGTGCGGGCTCGGCCTCGCCAACCCCCTCGAGGCGGAGGGGCTCGCGACCAAGTGGTCGATCGAGCTGCTCTTCACCCCCATCCACGGCTACGACCAGGCGGCGGACCTCTCGGGTCTCTTCGTCCGCCCGCTCGTGCGCCGCGAGAAGCTGAAGGTTTGAGGCGATGAAGCTCACCGTCTGGACCTACGAGGCTCCCCCGCACGTCGGCGCGATGCGCGTCGCGACCGCCATGGAGGGCGTGCACTACGTGCTCCACGCGCCGCAGGGGGACACCTACGCGGACCTGCTCTTCACGATGATCGAGCGGCGCGACCAGCGCCCGCCGGTGACCTACACCACCTTCCAGGCGCGCGATCTCGGCGCGGACACCGCCGAGATCTTCAAGGAGGCCGTGCGGGAGGCCTACGAGCGCTTCGACCCCGACCTGATGCTGGTCGGCGCGTCCTGCACCGCCGAGCTGATCCAGGACGATCCGGGCGGGCTCGCGCGTGCGCTGAACCTGCCGGTGCCGGTCGTGCCGCTGGAGCTGCCGTCCTACCAGCGCAAGGAGAACTGGGGCGCGGCGGAGACCTTCCTCCAGCTCGTTCGCGCGCTGGCGCGGCCTCGCGCCGAGGCCCGGGAGGAGGGCGCGCAGCCGTCCTGCAACATCCTCGGGCCGACCGCGCTCGGCTTTCGCCACCGCGACGACCTCGAGGAGATCCGCCGGCTGATGGCGCGAATCGGCGTGCGCGTGAACGCGGTGGCGCCGCTGACCGCGCGGGCGCACGACATCGCGCGCCTCGGCGAGGCGGACTTCAACGTCGTCATGTACCCCGAGATCGCCGGGCCCGTGGCGCGCCATCTCGAGCGCGCCTGCCGCCAGCCCTTCACGAAGACGGTGCCGATCGGCGTCAGCGCCACGCGCGCCTTCATCGAGGAGGTCGGCGCGCTCGCGGGGATCGACGTCTCCGACCTGCTCGCCGAGGGCGCGGGGCGGCTGCCCTGGTGGTCGCGCTCGGTCGATTCGAACTACCTCACCGGCAAGCGGGTCTTCGTCTTCGGGGACGCGACCCACGCCATCGCCGCCGCCCGGGTCGCCTCCGAGGAGCTCGGCTTCGAGGTGGTGGGGCTCGGCACCTATTCCCGCGAGCTCGCCCGCGAGGTGCGCGCCGCCGCCGAGGCGCTCGGCCTGGAGGCGCTGATCACCGACGACCATCTCGAGGTCGAGGACGCGATCAACGCGCTCGCGCCCGAGCTCGTGCTCGGCACGCAGATGGAGCGCCACATCGCAAAGCGGCTCGGCGTCGCCTGCGCGGTGATCTCCGCACCCGTCCACGTGCAGGACTTCCCCGCCCGCTACTCGCCGCAGATGGGCTTCGAGGGCGCGAACGTCATCTTCGACACCTTCGTCCACCCGCTCGTCATGGGGCTGGAGGAGCACCTGCTCTCGATGTTCCGCGAGGACTTCGAGTTCAACGACGGTGCGATGCCCTCGCACCTCGCCTCCGAGCACACCGCCCCCCGGCGCGAGACGCCGCCGGCGCCGACCGCCGAGCCCCGGCTCGAGCCCGCGGCGCCCGCCCAGGGCGAGGTCGCCCTGCTCGAGCGGCCGGCGGCGGAGGCCGACGCCGACCTCCGCTGGACGCCGGAGGCGGAGAAGGAGCTCCTCAAGATCCCCTTCTTCGTGCGCGGCAAGGCCCGGCGCAACACCGAACGCTTCGCGCGCGAGCGCGGGGTCGCCCCGATCAACGTCGAGACGATCTACGATGCGAAGGCTCATTTCAGTCGCTGACCGGACGGATCTGACGATCCGCTCCATGGACGGGCCCGCCCCGGCCCGCCTCGACGGCGTCGCGGCTCCCTCCGCGGTGGGCGTGCCGCTGCGATTCACCATCGTCACGCTCGACAACCATCTCGCCGGGCCGATCGCCCGCGCCCGCCGCACCCTCGCCCGGGAGCTTCCGGGGCTGACGCTCCGCGTCCACTGCGCCACCGACTTCGAGGGCGACCCGGATGCGGTGGCCCGCGCGAACGCGGACATCGCGAGCGCCGACATCGTGCTGTGCACGATGATGTTCCTCGAGGACCACATCCGCGCCGTCATGCCGGCGCTGGAGGCGCGGCGCGATGCGTGCGACGCGCTCGTGGCCTGCATGTCGGCCGGCGAGGTGACCAAGCTCACCCGCATCGGCGGGCTCGACATGGGCAAGCCCGCCTCCGGTCCGATGGCGCTCCTGAAGAAGCTGCGCCCGAAGAGCTCGAAGAAGGACGGCGCCCCGGGCGCCGGGGATTCGGGCGCGCGCCAGCTCAAGCTCCTGCGCCGCATGCCGCAGATCCTGCGCTTCATCCCCGGCACCGCCCAGGACCTGCGCGTCTATCTCCTGTGCCTGCAGTATTGGCTCGCGGGCTCGGAGGAGAACGTCGCCAACATGGTCCGCCTGCTGGTCGACCGCTACGCCGCCGGCCCGCGCAAGGTCCTGCGCGGCACGCTGAAGGTGGGCGATCCGATCGACGTGGCGGAGGTCGGCGTCTACCATCCGCGCATCCCCGGCGGCATCGCCGAGAAGGCGGATGTGCTGCCGCGCCGCCCGGGCGCCGGCCGCGTGGGGCTCGTGTGCCTGCGCTCCTACATCGTCGCCGAGGACACGGCGCATTACGACGGGGTGATCGCCGCGCTCGAGGCCTCGGGCCTCGACGTCGTGCCCTGCTTCGCGGCCGGGCTCGACGCGCGCCCCGCCATGGAGCGCTACTTCCTCGACGCGGGCGGGCGCGCGACGGTCGACGCCGTCGTCTCGCTGACCGGCTTCTCGCTCGTGGGCGGGCCGGCCTACAACGACTCGAAGGCCGCCGAGGAGATCCTGGCGCGCCTCGACGTGCCCTACATCGCCGCCCAGGCGAGCGAGTTCCAGTCGCTCGCCGCCTGGGAGGGGTCCGAGCGTGGGCTCCTGCCCGTCGAGGCGACGATGACGGTCGCGCTCCCCGAGCTCGACGGCGCGACCGGGCCGATCCTCTTCGCCGGCCGCGGTCCCGGCGCGGGCGCCGGCGCCTGCGGGCATTGCCGGCGCTCGGAGGCGGAGCGCGCCGCCGGTGCCTGCGGCGACTGCATGCGCCCGCAGCCGGAGCGCGTGGCGATGCTCGCCGCGCGGGTGGGGAAGCTCGTCGCCCTGCGCCGGACCGCGCGCGCGGCGCGCCGGGTCGGCATCACGCTCTTCAACTTCCCGCCCAACAGCGGCGCCACCGGCTCGGCGGCCTTCCTCGCCGTGTTCGAATCGCTCTTCAACACGCTGACGGCGATGAAGGCCGCCGGCTACGCGGTCGACCTGCCCGAGAGCGTTGACGCGCTGCGATCGGCCCTGCTGGAGGGCAACGCCGCCCGCTACGGGGCCGACGCCAACGTCGGCGCGACGATCCCGGTCGACGACCACGTGCGCCGCGAGCCGCATCTCGCCCAGATCGAGGCGCAGTGGGGACCCGCCCCCGGCCGCCAGCAGACCGACGGCGCCTCGCTCCACGTGCTCGGGGCACGCTTCGGCAACGTCTTCGTCGGCGTCCAGCCCGGCTTCGGCTACGAGGGCGACCCGATGCGGCTCCTGTTCGAGCGCGGCTTCTCGCCGACGCACGCCTTCTCCGCCTATTACCGCTGGCTGCGCGAGGACTTCGGCGCGCACGCGGTGCTGCACTTCGGCACCCACGGCGCCCTCGAGTTCATGCCCGGCAAGCAGACCGGCCTCTCGGCGGCCTGCTGGCCGGACCGGCTGATCGGCGATCTGCCCAACCTGTACGTCTACGCGGCGAACAACCCGTCCGAGGGCATGATCGCCAAGCGCCGCGCGGCCGCGACGCTGATCTCCTACCTCACGCCGCCCGTCGGGCACGCGGGTCTCTACCGCGGCCTCGTCGACCTGAAGGGCGCCGTCGAGCGCTGGCGGGCCCTGCCGCCGGAGGAGGCCGACGAGCGCGCCGACCTCGCGCAGGGGATCCGCGCCCAGGCCGCCGAGCTCGACTTCGTGCTCGCCGATCCGGGCCCGGGCGGCGAGGCGGACATCGCCGGGCTGTGGGAGCAGGTGCTCGAGTACGAGACGACCCTCATCCCCTACGGCCTGCACGTGATCGGCCGCGCCCCGTCGCCGGCCGAGCGCGCGGACCTCCTCGTCTCCGTCGCGGACGCGTCCGACGGCGTCGCGCTGCCGCGCGCCACCGCCGAGGCGCTCGCCGCCGGCGCGAGTCCCGCCGCCGCCCATCAGGCGGGCGAGCCCGGCCGCGGCGAGGTGACCCCGGACCAGCTCGAGCTCCTGACCCGCCTCTCGGCGGTGAACGCGGCGCTGACCACGGACGGCGAGCTCCCCGGCATCCTGCACGCGCTCGACGGCGGCTACATCCGCCCGGCGCCCGGCGGCGACCTGCTGCGCACGCCGGCCATCCTGCCGACGGGCCGCAACATCCACGGCTTCGACCCCTTCCGCATCCCGAGCGCCTACGCCGTCAAGGACGGCGCACGTCAGGCGGACGAGCTGATCCGCCGCCACGTCGCCGACGGCAACCCGCTGCCGGAGACGGTCGCGATGGTGCTGTGGGGCACCGACAGCCTCAAGACCGAGGGCGCGCCCATCGGCCAGGCGCTCGCGCTGATCGGCGCCGCGCCGAAGTTCGACAGCTACGGCCGGCTGTGCGGCGCGGTGCTGCGGCCGCTCGCCGAGCTCGGGCGCCCGCGCATCGACGTGGTCGCCACGCTCTCGGGCATCTTCAGGGACCTGATGCCGCTGCAGACACGCATGCTCGCCGAGGCCGCCTTCCTCGCGGCCTCCGCCGACGAGCCGGACGCGATGAACTTCGTCGCCAAGCACGCGCGCGGCTACATGGCCGAGAGGGGCTGCGACCTGGAGACGGCGGCGCTGCGCATCTTCTCCAACGCCGACGGCGCCTACGGCGCCAACGTCAACCAGCTCATCGACGCCGGCGCCTGGGACGACGAGGACGAGCTCGCCGAGACCTTCTCGCGGCGCAAGTGCTTCGCCTACGGCCGCTCCGGCAAGACGACCCGCGAGCCCGCGCTGTTCGAGAGCATGCTCTCGGGTGCGGACCTCGCCTACCAGAACCTCGAATCGGTCGAGCTCGGCGTCACCACCGTCGATCAGTACTACGACAGCCTGGGCGGCATCTCGAAGGCGATCGGCCGCGCCCGCCGCGAGATCGGGCGCGACGCGCCCGGCGCCCGGCCGGTGCCGGTCTACATCGGCGACCAGACCAAGGGTAAGAACGTCGTGCGCACGCTCACCGAGCAGGTGGCGCTGGAAGCCCGCACGCGCATGCTGAACCCCAAGTGGTACGAGGGCCTGCTGCAGCACGGCTACGAGGGCGTGCGCCAGATCGAGGCCTCCGTCACCAACACGATGGGCTGGTCGGCCACCACGGGGCAGGTGCAGGACTGGGTCTACCAGCGCCTCACCGAGACCTTCGTGCTCGACGCGGCGATGCGCGAGCGCATGGCTGCACTCAACCCGAAGGCGTCCGTGAAGATGGCCAACCGCCTCATCGAGGCGCACGAGCGCCGCTACTGGACGCCCGACGCCGCCACGCTCGCAGCGCTTCGCGCCGCGGGCGAGGCCCTCGAGGACCGCCTCGAAGGAATAACAGAAGGAGCCGCCCCGTGACCGCCTTGAACATCCGTGCGCCTATCCCCCGGCGCCCGACCCTCGGCCGCTCCGACGGCGAGGGCAGCGTGCAGGTCCACCTGGATCCGAGCCTCGACATGGGCAAGGCGCAGGTCTTCGCCGTCTACGGCAAGGGCGGGATCGGCAAGTCCACCACCTCGTCCAACCTGTCCGCGGCCTTCTCCAAGCTCGGCAAGCGCGTCATCCAGATCGGCTGCGATCCCAAGCACGACAGCACCTTCACGCTCACGCGCCGGCTGATCCCGACCGTGATCGACGTGCTCGAGACCGTCGATTTCCACTCGGAGGAATTGCGGATCGAGGACTTCGTCGTGGAGGGCTACAACGGCGTGATGTGCGTCGAGGCCGGCGGCCCGCCCGCGGGTACCGGCTGCGGCGGCTACGTCGTCGGCCAGACGGTGAAGCTCCTCAAGGAGCACCATCTGCTCGAGGACACCGACGTCGTCATCTTCGACGTGCTGGGAGACGTGGTCTGCGGCGGCTTCGCCGCGCCGCTCCAGCACGCCGACCGGGCGCTGATCGTGGCCGCCAACGACTTCGACTCGATCTTCGCGATGAACCGCATCGTGCAGGCCATCAAGGCGAAGTCGAAGAACTACGAGGTGCGGCTCGGCGGCGTCATCGCCAACCGCTCGGCGGCGACGGACCAGATCGAGCGCTTCACCGACAAGATCGGCATGAACGTGCTCGCCCGCTTCCCGGATCTCGACGCCATCCGGCGCTCGCGGCTGGGCAAGCGCACGATGTTCGAGATGGGGGATGAACCCGATGTCGTCGCCGTGCAGGACGAGTACCTTCGCCTGGCGCAGTCCCTCCTCGACGGCACGGAGCCGCTGATCTGCGACTCGCTGAAGGATCGCGAGATCTTCGATCTGCTGGGATTCGAGTGAGATGCACACGCAGAGCTACGTCGACCGCCGCCACCGCCTCCAGGCCTATTTCGACCGCACCGCGTCGGAGACCTGGGCGCGGCTGACGTCGGATGCGCCGGTCAGCCGCATCCGCGCCACCGTGCGCGCAGGGCGCGCGGAGATGCGCGCGACGATCCTCTCCTGGCTGCCGGCGGAGCTCGGCGGGCTCACCCTGCTCGACGCGGGCTGCGGCACCGGCGCGCTCGCCGTCGAGGCGGCGCGGCGCGGGGCGCGGGTGACCGCGATCGACGTGGCCGAGAGCCTGGTGCGGGTCGCCGCCGAGCGGCTGCCGGCGGACGTCGACCCGGCGCTGGTCTCCTTCCGCACCGGCGACATGCTCGATCCCGCGCTCGGACGCTTCGACTACGTCGTGGCGATGGATTCGCTCATCCACTACCGCGCCGGCGACATGGCCGGGGCGCTCGCGGCCCTGTGCGCGCGCACGGACCGCGCCGTGATCGCCACCTTCGCCCCGCGCACGCCCGCGCTCTCGCTGATGCACGCGACCGGCAAGCTCTTCCCGCGGGCGGATCGCTCGCCGGCGATCGAGCCCGTCTCGGAGACGACGCTCACGCGTCTCGTCGCGGGCGAGCCCGCCGCCGAGGGCTGGCGCCCGGCGCGCACGCGCCGCGTGAGCCGCGGCTTCTATACATCGCAGGCGCTGGAGCTCGTTCCCGCATGAGCCTGGCCAAGCCCGACCTCTCGAGCTTCTGGACGCTGATCGGAACGCGCTTCCTGCCGTTCGCGGACGCGGCGACGCGCGAGCTGCCGCTGCCGCGGCTGTTTCGCCTGTCGCTCTTCCAGGTCTCGGTCGGCATGGCGATCGTGCTGCTCAACGGCACGCTCAATCGCGTGATGATCCTCGAGCTGAACGTTCCGGCCTGGCTCGTCGCCTCGATGATCGCGCTGCCGGTGCTGTTCGCCCCGGTGCGGGCGCTGATCGGGCATCGCTCGGACCACCACCGCTCGCTGCTCGGCTGGAAGCGCGTGCCCTACATCTGGTTCGGCTCGCTCCTGCAGTTCGGCGGGCTCGCCATCATGCCCTTCGCGCTCCTCGTGCTCTCCGGCGACGGGCAGGGTCCCGTGTGGGTCGGGCAGCTCGGGGCGGGGCTCGCCTTCCTCCTCGTCGGCGCTGGCCTGCACACGACCCAGACCGCGGGCCTCGCGCTCGCCACCGATCTCGCGCCGGAGGACACGCGCCCGCGCGTCGTCGCCTTCCTCTACGTGATGCTGCTCGCCGGCATGGTCGCGAGCGCCTTCCTCTTCTCCGTCCTGCTCGAGCCCTACAGCCACCTCGCGCTGATCCAGGTGGTGCAGGGCGCGGCCGTGGTGACGATGGTGCTCAACGGCATCGCCCTGTGGAAGCAGGAGGCGCGCGACCCGTCGCGCACACGCGAGGACACGCCGCGCCCCGCCTTCCGCGAGAGCTGGGCCAAGTTCGTCGCCGGCGGGCGCGCCACGCGCACGCTCGTCGCGGTGGGCCTGGGCACGGCCGGGTTCTCGATGCAGGACATCCTGCTCGAGCCCTACGGCGGCGAGGCGCTGGGCATGTCCGTCTCGGCGACGACGGCGCTCACCGCGCTCCTCGCCGGCGGCTCCCTCGTCGGCTTCGCCTGGGCCGCGCGGCGGCTCGGCCGCGGCGGCAATCCCTATCGCCTCGCGGCGCTCGGCGTGCTCGTCGGCATCGCCGCCTTCTCCTGCGTGGTCTTCGCGGGTGCGTTCGACTCCGTCCTCATGCTGCGCATCGGCGCGGTGCTGATCGGGCTCGGTGCCGGGCTGTTCGCGGTGGGCACGCTCACCGGCGCGATGGCGCTCGCGGACGGGAGCGGCTCGGGCCTCGCGCTCGGCGCCTGGGGCGCGGTGCAGGCCACCGCGGCGGGCGTGGGCATCGCGCTCGGCGGGGCGTTGCGCGACGGCGTCGGCGCGCTCGCCGCGTCCGGCGCGCTCGGCCCGGCCCTGTCGGGGCCGGAGATCGGCTACCACGTCGTCTACCACCTCGAGATCCTCGTTCTCTTCATCTCCCTCGTCGCGATCGGTCCGCTGGTCGCACCCGCTTCGGTCGGCTCCTCGGCGCCCCGCCAGCGGTTCGGTCTCGCCGACTTGCCAGCTTGAACAGGAGGCTTCCATGGGCACTGGAGCCATCACGGGTTACATCGACGTCGCGCAGGTCACGCTCTACGTCTTCTGGTTCTTCTTCGCGGGGCTGATCTTCTACCTGCGCCGCGAAGACAAGCGCGAGGGCTACCCGCTCGTCTCCGAGCGTTCGGAGCACATCCTGGTGCAGGGCTTCCCCTCGATGCCCAAGCCCAAGACGTTCCTGCTGCGCAACGGCCACACCTACCAGGCGCCTCCCGGCCACGTCGACGAGCGCGAGCTCAAGGCGGTGCCCGCCGAGCCCTGGCCCGGCGCGCCGCTCAAGCCCACCGGCAACCCGATGATCGACGGCATCGGCGCCGCCTCCTACGCTCTGCGCGAGGACGTGCCGGAGCTCACCGCGGAGGACGCGAATCGCACGGTGCCGCTTCGCGTCGCGACCGACTTCATGGTCGCCTCGGAGGACGTCTCGCCGATCGGGATGGCCGTCATCGGCGCCGACGGCGTGAAGGCGGGCCTGGTGCGCGAGCTGTGGATCGACCTCTCCGAGCCGATGATCCGCTACCTCGAGACCGACCTCGATCCGGCCCACGGCGGGCGCACCGTGCTCGTGCCGATGAACTTCTGCCGCATCAAGAAGACCCGCGGCGAGATCCACGTCGCCGCCATCCTCGCCTCCCAGTTCGCCGACGTGCCGGCGCTCGCCTCGCCCGACCAGATCACGGCGCGCGAGGAGGACAAGATCACCGGCTACTTCGGCGGCGGCACCATCTATGCCACCCCCGAGCGCTCGGAGCCGATCGTATGAGCATCGCCATCGTCAAGAAGCCCGAGGAGGCGCTCGCCGCCGCCGCCCGCGCGGCGGGCGAGGCGGAGCCGGTCACCCCGCGGGGCCTGCCCGCTCCGCTGCCCGAGGGGGAGACCATCCTGTGGCAGGGCCAGCCGGCCTGGCGCACGCTCGCACGGCGCGCCATGCGGCTGCGCGGCATGAGCCTCTATTTCGGGCTCCTCGCCGCCTGGGCGTTCGGAGAGGCGATGGTGGCGGGGCAGGGCGTCCCCGCGGCGCTGCTCGCGGCGACCTGGCTGCTGGCGCTCGGCGCGGCGGCGATCGGCCTCTTGTCGCTCTACGCCTGGCTGTCGGCCCGCTCGACCTTCTTCACCATCACCAACGAGCGGCTGATCCTGTCCTTCGGCGTGGCGCTGCCGATGAGCGTGAACGTGCCCTTCAGGCTCGTCGAGAACGTCGCGCTCAAGCGCTGGCCGAACGGCAGCGGCGACATCGCGCTCGCGATCAAGAGCGAGCGGCGGCTCTCCTACGTGCTGTTCTGGCCCTACGTGCGGCCCTGGCGGTTCTCGAAGGTCGAGCCGATGCTGCGCGCGGTGCCGCAGGCCGAGCGCGTCGCGGCGATCCTCGCCGAGCGCCTGACCGCCACGCACGGCGAGAACGCCGCCGCGCAGGCGGCCGCGGAACGGCGCCAGGACGCGCTCGAGGGTGGTCGCGAGGGCGCACGCCTGCGGCCGGCCACCGCGTGATCACCGTATCGAGACCCGTGGAGCTCCCCCGATGAACGCTCACGCGATGCCACCTCGACCCGAACCGGCGGCCGACGCGCCGCGCCGGCGGGCGCACTTCCCGCGGGGCGCCTTGTACGGCGCCTCGACGGTCCTCCTCGCGGTGCTCGTCGCCGTGTGGATCTTCCGCGAGCCGGAGCCTGCGGCGCGGGACCTGAGCGGCGCCCACCTCGCCGTGCCGCTGATCTTCGAGGACCGCGCCGACGGCGCCGTCGTCGTGCGCGATCCCGTCGACGGAACGGTGCTGCGCGTGTTCGATCCCGGCACCAACGGCTTCGTGCGCGGCGCCCTGCGCGGCCTCGCCCGCGAGCGCAAGCGCCGGGAGATCGGCTCCGAGGTACCGTTCACGCTCGTGCTGTGGCCCACGGGCCATCTCTCGCTCGAGGATACGTCGACCCACGCCTCGATCGATCTCTCCGCCTTCGGGCCCGACAACTTCGCGCCGTTCGTCGCGATCCTGAACGCAGAGGGAGGGGCGTCATGATCTTCCGCCGCACGATCGAGGTGCCCTGCACCGTCGAGATCGAGAACACGTTCGACAGCCTGCACGCGCACGTGGACCTGCACGGCGTCAAGGTCGCGCCGGGCGACAGCGTGATCGTCCACGGCGCGCCGACCGTGGTGCCCCACGGCGAGCGCCAGGTGTTCGAGCGCCGCGCGACGGTGGTGCGCGCCACGATCTTCGACCGGCTGTTCGCCAAGGCCGAGGGCTATGCGGAACTCACCGACCTGTTCGAGGTCGGCTTCGAAGGGCATCCTCCGGAAATCCGGGAGAGCGACGGCCCGGCGCGACACGCGCCGGCACACGACGCCTGAACACACCCGAGGGAGGACGCGACATGATCACGATGGAAGGCGGAGTGGGCCGGGGCGAGAGCGGCAAGCCGCGCCGGAGCCCGCGCGAGGTCAACGAATCCACCCGCCGCGCCCAGGCGAGCACGATGCTCTCGCCGCGTTTCTACACGACCGATCACGCCGCCATGGACGCGATCGACGTCGAGCCCGTGCGCAAGGACTGGGACGCGCTGATCAAGGAGATGCGCGACGACCCCAACAAGGGCCACTTCAAGCGCACCGACGAATGGGACGACTTCGACCTCTCGGCGCTGCCCGAGGGGCTGCAGGAGGAGCTCAAGGACTTCCTGATCTCCTCGGTGACGGCGGAGTTCTCGGGCTGCGTCCTCTACGTCGAGCTCAAGAAGCACATCCAGAACCCCGACGTGCGCGAGCTGTTCGCGCTGATGGCCCGCGACGAGGGGCGCCACGCCGGCTTCATCAACGACACGCTCAAGGACCTCGACATCGCGGTCGACCTCGCCTTCCTGACGAAGGCGAAGAAGTACACCTACTTCAAGCCGAAGTTCATCTTCTACGCGACCTACCTGTCGGAGAAGATCGGCTACGCGCGCTACATCACGATCTTCCGGCTGTTCGAGCGCAATCCCGAGCTTCGCTTCCACCCCATCTTCAAGTGGTTCGAGAAGTGGTGCAATGACGAGTTCCGCCACGGCGAGGCCTTCGCCCTGCTGATGCGGGCGAACCCGCATCTCGTCTCGGGCCTGAACAAGTATTGGGTGCGCTTCTTCCTGCTCGCGGTCTACGCGACGATGTACGTGCGCGACCACGCCCGGCCGCACTTCCACGCCGCGCTGGGCATCGACCCGGACGAGTACGACTACCGCGTCTTCCGGATCACCTCCGAGGTCTCCCGCCAGGTCTTCCCGGTCGTGCTCGACATCGACCACCCGGCCTTCAAGCCGGGGCTCGACCGGCTCGTGCGGATCTCCCGCTCGATGGAGAAGGCCGCCGCGCACGGAGGCCTCGCGGGCCGGCTGCGCAAGGGCGCGCTCTCGCTCGCCGCCGCGGCGACCTTCGCGCGGCTCTACCTGCTTCCGGTCAAGCGCAACGAGGTCCCGGCCTCGGTACGCCTCGAGCCGGCGTGGTGAGGACGCGAGCCCCATGACCATGGTCCTCGTCGCAGCCGGTTTCGCGCTCTTCGCCTGGTGGGCTTCCACCGGGCTCATCCTGATGCTCGACCGGCTGCCGCGCTGGACCTTCGCCTGGACCATGGCGGGGGCGACCGCGCTGACCGCGCTCGCGCTTTGGGGGCTCGCCTGGTCTGCGAGCGTGACGAGCGTCGCCTCGGCGCTGTGCGCCTTCGCCTGCGCGCTGGTCGTCTGGGGCTGGACGGAGGTCTCCTTCCTCACCGGCTGGATCACGGGCCCGCGCACGACGGCTTCGCCGCCGGGGACGCGGGGGCTGACGCGCCTGCGCCACGCGATCGCGGCCATCATCTGGCACGAGCTCGCCATCCTCGCGGGCTTCCTCGTCGTGCTCGCGGTGTCCTGGGGCGGCGAGAACCAGACGGCGACGGCGACCTACGCCGTGCTGTGGGTGATGCGGCTCTCGGCCAAGATCAACATCTTCCTCGGCGTGCCCAACCACGCCGACGGCTTCCTGCCCGACCACCTCGCCTACCTGAAGTCCTGGTTCACCAAGCGGGCGATGAACCCGTTCTTCCCGGTCTCGGTCTCGGCGGCGCTGGTCGTGCTCGCGCTCCTCGCCGCCCCGGTCTTCGCGCCGGAGACGAGCGCGTTCGAGGCGGCGAGCCGCGCGCTCGTCGCGACGCTGCTCGCCCTCGCCGTGCTCGAGCACTGGTTCCTGGTCCTGCCCTTCGAGTCGATTGCGCTGTGGCGCCTGCCCGCCGGCGAGGGGCCGGCCGAAGACGGCGCGCGCGACGCCCACCCGCCGAGCCGGCCTGCGCCCATTCCGGCCCCGCTGCCGGCCGCAGTCGCTACCCCTCTCGCTACCCCTCTCGCTACCTCTCTTGCCGCCCCGTTGCGCGAGCCCGCCTCGGACTCCGCGCGCGCCCCGCGCCGCCCCGTGCCGCGTATCGAGGAAACGCCGTCCGCGTTCAGCCTGTGGAGACGATGATGAACTACGAAGAGATCTTCCGCACCGCGCTCGACGGGCTGCGCCAGGAGGGCAACTACCGGGTCTTCGCGGATCTCGAGCGCCACGCGGGAGCCTTTCCGCGCGCGGTCTTCCGCAGCGGCGGTGTCGAGCGCGAGGTGACGATCTGGTGCTCGAACGACTATCTCGGCATGGGCCAGCATCCCGACGTGATCGCCGCGATGCAGGAGACGATCGGCCGCTGCGGCGCCGGCGCCGGCGGCACCCGCAACATCTCCGGCACGACCCACGCCCACGTGCTGCTCGAGGAGGAGCTCGCCGAGCTCCACGGCAAGGAGGCGGCGCTCCTCTTCACCTCCGGCTACGTCTCGAACTGGGCCGCGCTCTCGACGCTCGGCGCCAAGCTGCCGAACGCGGTGATCGTCTCGGACGCGGGCAACCACGCCTCTATGATCGAGGGCATCCGGCACTCGAAGGCGGACAAGGTGATCTTCCGCCACAACGACGTCGCCGATCTCGAGGCGAAGCTCGCGGCGATCGACCCGGCCCGGCCCAAGATCGTCGCCTTCGAATCGGTCTACTCGATGGACGGCGACGTCGCGCCGATCTCCGAGATCTGCGACGTGGCCGAGGCCTACGGCGCGATGACCTACCTCGACGAGGTGCACGCGGTGGGCATGTACGGCCCCCACGGCGGCGGCGTGTCCGAGCGCGAGGGCCTCGCCCATCGCCTCACCATCATCGAGGGCACGCTCGGCAAGGCCTTCGGCGTGATGGGCGGCTACATCGCCGGCTCGGCGGCCGTGTGCGACTTCGTTCGCTCGTTCGCCTCGGGCTTCATCTTCACGACCGCTCTGCCGCCGGCGCTCGCCGCCGGCGCGCGCGCCGCGATCCGCCACCTCAAGGTCTCCGACGTCGAGCGCCGCGGACAGCGCGAGCGCGTGGCGCAGGTGCGCGCGCGGCTCGACCAGGCGGGCATCCCCCACCTGATGAACGACAGCCACATCGTGCCCGTCATGGTCGGCGATCCCGTGCGCTGCAAGGCGATCACCGACCTCCTGCTCGAGCGTTACGGGATCTACGTGCAGCCGATCAACTACCCGACGGTCGCGCGCGGCACCGAGCGCCTGCGGATCACCCCCGGCCCGTTGCACACGGACGCGGACATCGAGCACCTGGTGCGCTCGCTCCAGGCGTGCTTCGCCAGCGTCGCGGAGCTGCGTGAGGCCGCCGAGTAGCGACCTCGCGGCGCGCGCCTCTCGTCCTCACGCCTCGTGCGCGAGGGCGGCGAGCCGCGCCACCATGGCCGATCCAGGGTCGGCCAGCGGCGCGACGACGTCGAAATGGTGCCGGCCCGGCGCCGACTCGTAGCGGGTGGCGACGCCCTTCGCCCCCCACGCCTCGACGATGGCGCGGCTCTGCCGGTGGTACTCCGCACTCTCGGTCTCTCCCACGACGGCATCGAGGCTGCCGCCGCGGATCGGCTCCCACAGGAGCGGGCTCGCCGCCTTCGCCTCCGCCTCGTCCATGCGCAGCGCGCCGTTCACCTTCGTGTGCAGGAGCGGCGCGAGGTCGAACAGGCCCGAGATGGCGTAGGCCGCCCGGACGAGGTCGTCCGGCAGCTCGCGCGACACCGCCTTCCAATGCGTTCCGAGCAGGCAGGCGGCGAGGTGGCCGCCGGCGGAATGGCCGGCGACGACGAGCGGGCGATCGAAGCGCGCCATCTCCCGCGCGGCCGCGCGCATCTCCTCGATGATCTCGCCGATGCGCGCCTGCGGCGCGAGCGTGTAGCTCGGGATCGCGACCTGGATGCCGTGGGCGAGGAGCCCGGCCGCCAGATGGCTGAAGAACGAGCGGTCGAGCGATTGCCAATAGCCGCCGTGGATGAACATCACCGACGCCGCCGCGCGATCCTCGCGCGGCCGGAACAGGTCGAGCCGCTGCCGCTCGCCGGCGCCGTAGGCGATCTCCAGCGGCGGGTGCGCCGCGCGGAAGGCCGCGGCGTCGCGGGCCCAGCCGGCGAAGATCTGCGGGTGTTCCGGCACCCGGGCGCGGTTGTCGTACTCGACCTCGTAGTCGATGGGCGCTTTCGTCATCGCAGGGGCTCCTCTCGTGAAGACGAGGGAAGCGCGCCCGGCGCCCCGCCGCAAGGCCACGCGCGTGCGAAGTTCGCGCGAAGCCGGATCGGCAAGCCCGCGCCGCCGCCCGCCGCCCGGCGTGCGGACGCCCGACGCCCGCCCGCTCGCCGCTTTGACTTCCCCGCGCGCATCCGTCAAAAGGCCGGCCTTCCGGGGCGCATGCCCGTCGCAGCGTCCCGACCGGGAACCCGAGAGGCCCAGATGCACAATCCCGTTCTCGTCGAGGTGACGCGCGGCGCGCTCGTCGAATCCCGGCATCGCGGCGCGGTGGCGGTCGTCGACACGGAGGGCACGGCGGTCCTCACCGTCGGCGACGTCGACGAGCCGGTCTTCCCGCGCTCGGCCGTGAAGGCGATCCAGGCGCTGCCCCTCGTCGCCAGCGGGGCGGCGGACGCGATGGGCCTCACCGACGCGGAGCTCGCGCTCGCCTGCGCCTCGCATTCCGGCGAGCCCGCCCATGTCGAGACCGCGGCGGCGATGCTCGCGAAGGCGGGCCGCGACGTCGGCACGCTCGAATGCGGCTGCCATTGGCCGCTTGACCAGAAGATCGCCCGGGCCCTGGCGGAGGCGGGCGGGCAGCCGAGCGCGCTGCACAACAACTGCTCGGGCAAGCACGCCGGCTTCGTCTGCCTCGCCTGCGCCGAGAACGTCGATCCCGCCGGCTACGTCGAGCCCGATCATCGGGTCATGGAGGAGGTCCGCGCGGCGCTGGAGGAGGTCACAGGCGCGGCCCACACGGCGGACCGCCGCGGCACCGACGGCTGCGCCATTCCCACCTACGCCGTGCCGCTGACCGCGCTCGCCTACGGCTTCGCCAAGCTCGGCACCGGCGTGCACCTCTCCGACGGCTACGCGGCGGCCGCCGCGCGCATTCGCAGGGCGGTGGCGGCGAACCCGTTCATGGTGGCGGGGACGGGGCGCTTCGACACGCGGGTGATGGAGTGCCTCGGCCCGCGCGTCTTCCTCAAGACCGGCGCGGAGGGCGTCTACTGCGCCGCCTTCCCGGAGCTGGGGCTCGGCGCCGCGCTCAAGTGCGACGACGGCGCGACGCGCGCGGCCGAGGCGATGATGGCGGCGATCATCCGCCGCTTCCTCGATCTCGACGACAAGGAGCGCACGCTCGCCGATTCGGTCGCGGGAGCCGCCATCCGCAACTGGAACGGTACGCTCGTCGGCGAGATCCGGGCGGTGGGGCCGCTCTCCGGCTGAGCCCTCCCGGGCCGAGCGCTCTCGAGCCGGGCCTTCGCGGGCTCACCCCCGCGCGACGAGCGCGCCGGCGATCTCGGCGGCGAGCACCGCGTTGCTCTTCACGAGCGCGACGTTGGTCGCGAGGCTGCGGCCTTGCGTGAGCGCGACGAGGCGCCCGAGCAGGAACGGCGTCACCGCCTTGGCGCTCACGCGCTGGGCGCGTGCCTCGGCGAGCGCGGTCGCGATGTGCGCGTCGATCTCGGCGCGCGGGATCTCGGCCGCCTCCGGCACCGGGTTCGCGACGAGGACGCCGCCGTCGAGCGCCAGATCGCGCTTGGCGGCGATCAGCGCCGCGATCGCCGCGGGATCGTCGAGCCGCAGCGGTGCGGGCAGGCCCGAGGAACGGCTCCAGAAGGCGGGGAGGTCGTTCGTGCGATAGCCGATCACCGGAACGCCGCGGGTCTCGAGCGCCTCCAGCGTGCGGGGCAGGTCGAGGATCGCCTTCGCCCCGGCGCAGACGACGCAGACCGGCGTGCGGGCGAGCTCCTCGAGGTCCGCCGAGACGTCCATCGTCTCCTCGACGCCGCGATGCACGCCGCCGATGCCTCCGGTGGCGAAGACCCGGATGCCCGCCGCCGCCGCGCAGATCATCGTCGCCGCGACCGTCGTCGCGCCGTCGCGTCCGGTGGCGACGGCGAAGGGGAGGTCGGCCCGCGAGAGCTTCATCACGTCCGATGCCTGCGCCAGCGCCTCCAGCGTGGCGTCGTCGAGCCCGACGCGGATGCGGCCTGCGATCACCGCGATCGTCGCCGGCACGGCGCCGCCCGCCCGCACGATCGCCTCCACCGCCCGTGCGGTCTCGAGATTGGCGGGAAAGGGCATGCCGTGGGTGATGATGGTCGATTCGAGCGCCACCACGGGCCGGCCGGCGGCGAGGGCGTCGGCGACCTCGGGGGCCACGTCGAGGAAGGAAGGGTGCGCGGTCATGGGGCGGCTCCGTCGGCCATCGCCTCCGCGAGGAGGGCTGGCGAGAGGTCGGCGCGCACGGCGCCGGGGCGGGCGATGGTGAGGCGGGCGAGCGCCTGGCCGGCCGCGAGCGCGTCCGTGAGCGGCGCGTCCGCGGCGAGGCGATGCAGGGTCCCGGCGATGAGCGCGTCGCCGGCGCCGGTGACGTCGACGACGTTCGCCGGCGGCGCGGGGTGGTGCGCGACGCCGCTCGCGTCGCCGTGCACGAGCCCGTCGGCGCCGAGCGTCACGACGGCGGCGGAGGCACCGCGGGCGACGAGGGCGCGGGCGAGCGCCTCCGGCGGCAGCGCCGCGCCGACGAGCGCCTCGGCCTCGTCGCGGGCGCAGAACAGGACCGCGACTCCGGCGAGATCCGGCGGCAGGCGGGCGGACTTAGCGACCGACACCGCGTCGAGGGCGAGGCGCCAGGACGCGCCGCGCGCGCGCTCGATGAGCGCTGCGAGGGCGTCCGGCGCGCAGTTGGAGTCGGCGAAGACGAGGTCGGCGGCGTCGAGCGCGGGCGCGGCACGTGCGACGAAGCCGGCGTCGAGCCGCGCGAGACCGTCCATCGCGGCGAGACCGACGTGCAGCGCGCCGTCGGGGGCGAGCACGGCGACGTATTCCGCCGTCCGCCCGTCCGCGACGCGCTCGACGCCGGAGACGTCGACGCCGAGCGCGGCGAGGGCGTCCGCGATCTCGGCACCGGCCGCGTCCGCGCCGACGATCGTGGCGAGCGCCACGCGCGCGCCCGAGCCCGCTTGCAAGCGCGCCAGCGTCTCCGCGACGTTGCGCGCCACGCCCCCGTGCGAGACGCCCGCCGCCGCCGGGTTCGAGGTCCCGAGCCGGACGGCGTCGCGCACGCGATAGGTCCGATCCACGGCCGCGCCGCCGAGGCAGAGGATGCGACGGGGTGGGGCAGGGGACATGGCGGGAGGGGGCGCGCGTGTTCGGGAGGGTGCGGCTTAGCAGAGGCGCGCGGGCGGGGGAAGAAGGTCCGCGCTCACCCGAACCGATCCCGCCACGCCGGCGGGCAGTCCGGGAAGGGCAGGGAGGTGGCCTCGTAGACGCCCCGCGCCACGGCGCGCGCGAGGACGTCTGCGGCGGTCGCGCCGATGTGGGTGAGCGCCGCGGCGGGCTCCTCGCCGAGCGGCCGCCGGCCGGTCGCGGCGCAGAACACGGTGTCGCCGTCGTAGGGCGCGTGGGTGAGGCGCAGGGCGCGGGCGAGGCCGTCGTTCGCCTGCACGGCGACGCGCCTGGCCTGGGACTTCGTCAGCACGGCGTCGGTGGCGACGAGGGCGATGCTCGTGGAGGGCGGCAGCCCGCCCTTCCAGGCGAGGCGCCGGCCGCGGCGCGCCACGTCCGCCGGCAGGCCGAGGCCGCCGAACTCGCCGCCCTCCTCCCACGGCGCCGCCCAGAAGTGCGGACCGTCGCCGACGATCGCCGAGCCGATGGCGTTGACGACGACGAGGGCGCCCACCGTGTGGCCGAGCTCGGTCACTGCGGAGGCGGAGCCGAGCCCGCCCTTGAGGTCGACCGTCGTCGCGCCGTAGCCGGCGCCCGCCGTCCCGAGCGCGAAGCCGGCCGCTGCTGCCTCGCACGCGGCGTGCCCGAGCTCGCGATAGGGCGGGTAGAGGCCCCAGTCCTTGTCACCGCCGTTGAGGAGATCGAACACGATCGCCTGGGGCACGATCGGCACGAGCGCGTCGCGGATGGCGAAGCCGCGCCCGCGGGCCCGCAGCCAGGCCTGCGCGCCGCTCGCCGCGTCGAGGCCGAAGCCCGATCCGCCCGAGAGGACGATCGCGTCCACCGCCTCGACCGTGGCGTCGGGCTCGAGGCAGGCGGTGTCGCGGTTGCCCGGCGCGCCGCCCAGGATCGAGACGGAGGCGACCGCGGGCGCGTCGAACAGCGCCACCGTCACGCCCGAGGCGAGGCGGACGTCGTGCGCGTTGCCGACCGTCAGCCCGGCGATGTCCGTGATCAGGTTGCGCCCCTGCGACATTCGCCGCCCTCCGCGTGATCTCGCGCAATGCGCGCGAAAGCTCCATCCTGTAGCCTGCACACCGTGTATCACGCGGCATCACGACGCCGCGAGAGCGCGCGCGGCGCGCTTTCCCGCAGGCCGCTTTTCGGACTAAACGAAGATCCATGACGGACGTCTCGCTCTACGCCGCCCTGCTCGGGGGCCTCATCAGCTTCCTCTCGCCCTGCGTGCTGCCGCTGGTGCCGCCCTACATGTCCTACCTCGCCGGCGTCTCCGTCGAGGAGATGCAGAAGGAGGACGATTGGGCCGTGCGGCGGCGCGCGCTGCTGACGGCTTTCGTCTTCGTGGCGGGCTTCGCGACGGTGTTCACGGCGCTCGGCGCCACCGCGTCGCTCTTCGGCCAGCTGGTGCGCCAGTACATGGACGTGTTCGCCACGCTGGCGGGCGTGGTCATCATCGTGATGGGGCTGCACTTCCTGGGCATCTTCCGCATCGCGCTGCTCTACCGCGAGGCGCGCTTCCAGGGGGGCTCGTCGGCGGGCCTCGGCGGCGCCTACGTGATGGGGCTCGCCTTCGCTTTCGGCTGGACGCCCTGCATCGGCCCGATCCTCGCGGCGATCCTCGCGGTCGCCGGGTCGGAGGCGAGCGTGGGCCGCGGCGCCCTGCTGCTCGCGGTCTATTCCGCCGGCCTCGGCATCCCCTTCATCCTCGCGGCCTTCGCGATGAAGCCCTTCGTGGCCTTCCTCAAGCGGATGAAGTCGCGCTTCGCCTACGTGGAGAAGGCGATGGGCGCGCTCCTGGTGCTGACCGGCGTCGCCTTCCTCACCGGCGGGATCCAGACGGCCTCGTTCTGGCTGCTGGAGACCTTCCCGGCACTCGCGACGCTGGGTTGAGGAACCCCTCTCCCGGATGGGAGAGGTGCAGGGGTGAGGGCGATCGGCCGAAATACGAGACGCAACGTCGAAGCAGGCGGAGGCATCGCGCGCTCCCTTCGAACGGCGCTCCCTCACCCCCGACCCCTCTCCCATCCGGGAGAGGGCGGCCTTCACAGCACGATGTTCTCGTCGAAATTGTCCGGCGAGATCGGCAGCAGGAATTCCACCGCGATCCCGTTCTGGAAGTGGCGCACGACCCGGGCCGGGGTCGATCCGACGAGGAGGCCCGCGCCGATGGCGGGGCGCTTCTCCATCGCGATGCCCGCGCCCGAGATCGAGACGTCGATGAGGCTCGCCTCCAGCGTGATGCCCTCGTCGAGCTTGAGCACCACCCGCTTGACCACCGGCGTGATGCGCTCGTGGCGGCGATCCTCGGGCAGCCCGAGCTCGTGGCGGTTGGCGAGCCAGGTGAGCTGGGAGGCGAGCTTGTCGCGCTTGCGCGTCGTCGCGGTGATGGCGATCGCGAAGCCCTTGTCGGTATGGCGCGCGATCGTGCCCTCGACGCGGCCGATGTGCTCGAAATAGCAGACGACGCGCTCGCCGATGAGCCCGCGCACGGGCGCGATCAGCGCCACGCCGCCCGGCGAGAAATCGACGCTCTGGCAGGGATATTCCTGCCGGTTGGGGAGCATGTAGCGGCCGAGCAGGACGACCTTGACGCGTGCGTGGAGACGCCGGTCGGAGCGGCGCAGCGGCGCGGCCACTTCCTTCTGCAGCGTCGATGGCGAAGCGGTCATCGCAACGGGGGTCCTCGGCGGTCGATCGTGCGAGAGGACCGTAGCGCTGCTTGGTTAAGACGCGCTTTCCAGGGGAGACCCTCCGGACGGTCGGTGCCGCCGGTCGCCCATCCGGGGTTTCAGGGGCAGGGCGCTCAGGCCCGCCCGCCTTCATGCACCACGAAGCGACGCCGGCGCTCCACCGCATCGAGGGGAGGGCGCACCTCCTCCAGCGGCCGGCCGGACGGCCAGACGACCCGCATCGAGACGGTGGTCAGCGCGGTCACCGGGTGGAAGCCGATCCAGGTCGGGACGATGCGCGCCGACAGGCAGCCGAGCGCGCGCGCGTTGGTGCGCCCGCGGTGGCGCAGCGGCAGGACGACGAGCTCGAGATCGACCGTCTCGCCCTCGTTCGTGGCGCCGACGAGCCCGCTGACGATCCCCGCCGTCTCGTCCACCACGATGTCGAGGTTGCGGCGTACGTCGTGGCGGGCGCGCTCCGGCCACAGCTCGACCAGGCGCGTGTCGCGCAGCTCGCGGCCGAAGAGGGCGCACATGCGGGTGCCGGCCAGGCGGAAATGCGCCTCGCGACCCTCGTCGAGCTCCAGGATGAAGGCGTCGGCGAGGACGTGGCGGATCTCGCCGGGCTCGATCTCGCCGCGTTCGGGCGCCGCGCGCTCGCCGCGCAGGGCGTCCCAGTAGGAAAACAGCATCCGTGTCGCCGGGTGCTTCATGCAGGATCTCCAAGCCTCTCGCGCGGGCCTCGCAAAGGTCTCGCTCGTGCCGCGGCGACGCGTCCGCGCCTCGTTTCGCGACGCGCCGACGCGGCCCGACCGTTGTCGACGAGTCGCGACGCGAAGGCCATGCCCCGCAGGGGAGGGAGCGGCTGAAAGGTTCGGTTAACCTTAACCGGATCTTACCCTTGCCCGCCACGTACACGTGGTGCACGCTGTCCGTGCTTCTGGACTTTCGCTTCGACGGGGAGGCCGGGACGGGACAGGCGCCGACAAGAGCGCTGGAGAGACCGACGTTTCCAGCCTCGAGACGGGACGGGGGAGGGCACCGAGCCCTCCCCCGTTTTCGTTCGTGGCGAGGAGAGCCCCCGGCTCACCGCATCGCGTGGTCGTGCCGCCCGTCGAGCTGGACGTCCGCGCTCGGAAGCCATTCGGACGGCACCGCCCGGGCGCGCGCGACGTCCGGCGCCACCGCCTCGGCGACGAGGGCTTTGAGCGCCTCGTCGAGGCCCATGCTGGTCTGCGCCTGCGAGCCGAGCCGGCGCACGTTGACCGTGCGCTCGGCGGATTCGCGCTTGCCCACGACGAGGATCACCGGGATCTTGGCGTGCGAGTGCTCGCGCACCTTGTAGGTGATCTTCTCGTTGCGCGTGTCCGCCACGACGCGCAGGCCCGCGCGCTTCGCGGCCGCCGCGACCTCGGCCGCATAGGCGTCCGCCTCGGAGGTGATGGTGCACACCACCACCTGCTGCGGCGCGATCCAGAGCGGGAAGTGGCCGGCGTAGTGCTCGATAAGGATGCCGAGGAAGCGCTCCATCGAGCCGCAGATGGCGCGGTGGACCATCACCGGCATCTTCTTCGTGCCGTCGGCATCGACGTAGAAGGCGCCGAAGCGCTCCGGCAGGTTGAAGTCCACCTGCGTCGTGCCGCACTGCCAGTCGCGCCCGATGGCGTCGCGCAGCACGTACTCGAACTTCGGCCCGTAGAAGGCGCCTTCGCCCGGGTTGATCGCGGTCCTCACGCGGCCGCCGGACTTGGCCTCGATCTCCTCCAGCACCCGCGCCAGCACCGCTTCGGCGTGGTCCCAGGAGGCGTCCGACCCCACGCGCTTCTCGGGGCGCGTGGAGAGCTTCACGACGATCTGCTCGAAGCCGAAATCGGCATAGGTCGAGAGGATCAGGTCGTTGATCTTCAGGCACTCGTCGGCGAGCTGCTCCTCCGTGCAGAACACGTGCGCATCGTCCTGCGTGAAGCCGCGAACCCGCATCAGCCCGTGCATGGCGCCGGACGGCTCGTAGCGGTGTACGACGCCGAATTCCGCCATCCGCAGAGGAAGATCGCGGTAGGACTTGAGACCATGCTTGAATATCTGCACGTGGCCCGGGCAGTTCATCGGCTTCAAGGCGAACCAGCGCTTGTCCTCGGCCTCGTCGCCGGCGGACTGGGCCGCGAACATGTTCTCGCGGTACCAGCCCCAGTGCCCGGAGGTCTCCCACAGCGACTTGTCGAGGATCTGCGGTGCGTTCACCTCGTCGTAGTCACCCTCGAGCCGCCGGCGCATGTAGGAGACGAGGCTCTGGAACAGGCTCCAGCCCTTCGGGTGCCAGAACACGACGCCGGGGCCCTCCTCCTGGAAGTGGAAGAGGTCCATCTCGCGCCCGAGCCGGCGATGGTCGCGCTTCTCCGCCTCCTCCAGCTGGTGGAGGTAGGTATCGAGCTCCTCCTTCGAGGCCCAGGCGGTGCCGTAGATGCGCGTCAGCATCGGGTTGTTCGCATCGCCGCGCCAATAGGCGCCGGCCACCTTCATCAGCTTGAAGGCGTCGCCGATGCGGCCCGTAGAGGGCATGTGGGGGCCCCGGCAGAGGTCGAACCAGTCGCCCTGGTAGTAGATCTTCAGGTCCTGGTCGGCGGGGATCGCCTCGACGAGCTCGACCTTGAAGGCCTCACCCTTGGCCGCGAACACCTCCTTGGCGCGGTCGCGCGACCAGATCTCCTTGGTGAAGGGCCGGTCCGCCTTGATGATCTCGCGCATCTTCGCCTCGATCGCGGCGAAATCGTCGGGGGTGAACGGCTCCTCGCGGGCGAAATCGTAGTAGAATCCGTTGTCGATCACCGGCCCGATCGTCACCTGCGTGCCCGGGTAGAGCGCCTGGACGGCCTCCGCGAGGACGTGCGCGCAATCGTGGCGGATGAGCTCGAGCGCCCGCGGGTCCTCGCGCGTGACGAACTCGATCCGGGCATCGGCGCGGATCTCGTCGGAGAGATCGCGCAGCTCGCCGTCGATCGTCATCGCGACCGCCTTCTTGGCGAGCGACTTGGCGATCGACTCCGCGACCGCGCGCCCGGACGTCGCGTCCGGGAACTCGCGCTCGGCGCCATCGGGGAAGGTGAGGGTGATCATGGGCACGGTTCTCCTTGCTCACTCCTGCGAACGAGGCAGGTAAGCGGAAGTGACGGCTCGTCGAGACAGGTCAGCCGCGGGTCGCGCCGCCGTCGTCTGGCGTGCCCGGGACGACCGGGGGAGCGTTCACGCCCCGCCAGCGGCCGAAGGCCCAGGGTCTATACCACCGCCCCTGCGCGGGCAATGCGTCGGGGACGTTGTCGATCCCGTGCGTGCCGAACGGGCCGCAGCGGCAGATCCGGGCGAGCCCCATCCAGCCGCCGGCCCACAGGCCGTATCGTCCTATCGCCTCGGACGTGTACTCCGAGCACGAGGGCAGGTGGCGGCACTGGCGCCCCATCAGCCCCGACAGCGTGAGCTGGTAGCCGCGGATCGCGCCGCGCGCGGCGACCCGCGGCGCGCGCTTCGCCGCGTCGAACAGCGCATCGAGATCCGGCCGGGGGGAGGGGTGCTTCATGGCCCTCCAGATGGGGTGGCCCGCGCGCCCGCGCAAATCGCGCGAATGGGTGCGCGCGAAGGGTGAACGAAGCATTCAGGCCGCGTTCAGCGCGCGGCTCCTATGAAACCCATCACGACGACACCGGTTCGGACATCATCGACCGGAAACAGAGCACCGGAAACCGGTACCGGCTGCCCCGTCCTCCCGCGCCCCCCGTCGCAGCGCGAGGACGCCGCCCCGGCACCCAGAGGAGCAAGACCATGCGTTCCAAGACCTTTTCTGCAAACACCGTCCTGAAGCGCCTCGGCCTGGCCGCCGCCGCCGTCCTCGTGAGCGGCGCCGCCTTCGCCTATCCCGCCGAGGTGTCCCGCGACCTGAACCTGCGCGCCGGTCCCGGCACGAACTACCAGGTCCTCGGCACCATGCCGGGGGGCGTCGTGGTCGACGTCGAGGGATGCCGCGGCAGCTGGTGCCGCGTCGACTACCGCGGCCGTTCCGGCTGGGCGAGCGCGCGCTATCTCGGCGAGCCGAGCGTGCGGCGCGGCCCGCCGGCCCACGCGCCGGCCTACGGCTACCGAGAGCGGGTCCGCCCCGCGCCTGGCATCACCTTCGAGTTCGGCTTCGGCCCGGGCCGCGGCTACGACGACGACCGCCGCTGGCGCGACGACGATCGCCGCTATCGCCGCCCCGGCGGCGGCGAGGGCCGGGTGATCGCTCGCCGCGACCGCGACGGCGACGGCTATCTGGAGACGATCCGCATCCGCCGTCCCGACGGCTCTGTGGTCGTGCGTCGCGACCTCGATCGCGACGGCCGCTTCGACGACGTCGTGCGTCGCCGCTGAGGACCCGCGGCAACGCCGCGTTCACCCGCCCGCGCTAGACCGAGACGGCCCGGATCGCCAGATCCGGGCCGTCTCGCGTTTCGGAGGGCGAGAGAGATGCCCGAGAGCCTCGCTGCTCTTCTCGGCCCGGATGCGGACCTCGGCACCGCCGCGCTCGCGGCGCTCACCGGGCTCGGCGCGGTCGTGGCCCTGATCGCGCTCGCCGGCGGCAGCATCCTCGCGGCCGTGCTGAAGCGGGTCGTGCTCGTCGTCCTCGCGGCCGGCGTGTCCCTCGGCGGCTTCCTGATTCTGCGCGAGGGGGAAAGCGCCGCCGTGCTCGGCGATCTCGCCGGGCGGGTCGTCCCGGCGCTCGCCGAGATCGGCGTGCAGACCCGCGCGGCGCCGGCCGCCGAGCCGCCGCGGGTCGGGCTCGGCCCGCGCGAGGTCGTGGCCTACATGGAGCGCGGCGCCTTCGCGCTGTCGGGCCGCGCGAACGGCACGCCGATGGACTTCCTGTTCGACACGGGCGCCACCGCCGTCGTCCTCACCGCCGAGAACGCCGCGCGCATCGGCTGGCCGGCGAACCGGCTCGCCTACACGGTGCGCGTCTCGACCGCCAACGGCACCACGACCGCCGCGCCGATCACCCTCGAGCGCGTCGCCATCGGCGGCATCGAGGTCCGCGACGTGCGTGCCTTCGTGGCCCAGCCGGGCGATCTGCGCGAGAACCTGCTCGGCATGACGTTCCTGTCCGAGCTCGCATCCTACGAGGTGCGGGGTGACAGGCTGCTGCTGCGCGGGTGGTGAGAGACGCCGAGACCGAGCCTCAGCCGCCGCGCATCCGCCTGATCCCGTACGCCGCGCTCGACCATACGAGCGCCGCCACCGTGCGCACCGGCAGCAGCGATGGGTGCTCGCCGCCGACGGGGGCGATCCAGGGCAGGCCGAGGCTCGTGATCGCCCAGGCGGCGAGGACGGCGGCCGCCAGTGCCGCGATCACCGCGACGACCAGCTTGCCGGCCTGGTCCGCGTTCCAGCCGAACCACGCCGCGACCGCGATCAGGATCGGGTCGAAGGCGGCCATGAGCCAGACGGCGGCGGCGACGGACGGGGTTTCCACGGCGGGAGGCTCCTCGGCAGGAATTATCGACGCGGACGGGTCCTAGCAGCCGGTGCGTCCCCGCGCCATCATGCGAGGCGCCGCAGCACCAGGGACCCGAGCGCGGCCGCGACGAGGACGAGCGCCGCCGCGGCGAGGTCGTCCGCCATCACGCCGAGGGCGCCCGGGATCGCCTCGCTCCGGTCGACCGGCCAGGGCTTCACCCGGTCGACCGCCACGTAGGCCACGAGCAGGAACGCGGCCACGGAGACGCGTTTCGGCCGCAGCACGAAGAGCACGAGGGCTGCGCCGGCGACCTCGTCGACGACGATGCGTCCGTCGTCGGAGAGCCCCGTCGCCGCCCCCCAGGTCGCGCTCGCCCAAAGGCCCGAGGCGACCAGCACCGAGCCGATCGCCGCGCGGCCCCAGGCCGGCAGCGCCTGCGCCCACCACAGCAGCGGTGCCGTCGCGAGCACGGCGAGGCCGACGCGGGGAAAGCCGGTGTGGCCGAGCCAGAAGACGGTCGCGACCGCCTCGGCGAGGGCCGCCTCGAGCCCCGCGCTCACGCCCACCAGGGCTGCGGGTAGGTCACCCGGCCGGCCGCCTCCTCGATCACGCGGCCGGTGGCGAAGAGCGTCTCCTCGTCGAAGGCGCGGCCGATGAGCTGGAGGCCGAGCGGCAGGCCCTGCGCGTCGAAGCCGGCGGGGACCGAGATGCCCGGCAGGCCCGCCATGTTCACCGTCACCGTGAAGATGTCGTTGAGGTACATCTCCACCGGGTCGCCCGACCCCTTCTCGCCGATGCCGAAGGCGGCTGACGGGGTGGCGGGCGTGAGGATGGCGTCGACGCCCGCCGCGTAGGCATCCTCGAAGTCCCGCTTGATCAGCGTGCGGATCTTCTGGGCGCGCAGGTAGTAGGCGTCGTAGTAGCCCGCCGAGAGCACGTAGGTGCCGATCATCACGCGCCGCTTCACCTCGCGGCCGAAGCCCTCGGCGCGGGTCTGCTCGTACATGTCTGTGATGTCGCGGCCGGGCACGCGCAGGCCGTAGCGCACGCCGTCGTAGCGCGCGAGGTTGGACGAGGCCTCCGCCGGCGCGACGATGTAGTAGGCCGGGAGAGCGTACTTGGTGTGCGGCAGCGAGATCTCGACGATCTCGGCGCCCGCCGCGCGCAGCCAGTCCTGACCCTGGCGCCAGAGCGCCTCGATCTCGGCGGGCATGCCGTCGACGCGGTATTCCTTCGGGATGCCGATCTTGAGCCCCTTCACGCCGCGCGAGACGGCGGCGCGGTAGTCCGGCACGGGGAGGTCGGCGCAGGTCGTGTCCCTGGCGTCCGGGCCGGCCATGGCCTGGAGCATCATCGCCGCGTCCTCGACGCTCTTCGTGATCGGCCCCGCCTGGTCGAGCGAGGAGGCGAAGGCGACGATGCCCCAGCGCGAGCAGCGCCCGTAGGTCGGCTTGATGCCCACCGTCCCGGTGAAGGCGGCCGGCTGGCGGATCGAGCCGCCGGTGTCCGTCGCCGTCGCCGCGAGGGCGAGACGGGCGGACACCGCCGCCGCCGAGCCGCCGGACGAGCCGCCGGGGACGAGCTTCGCGTCGGAGCCGGCGCGCCGCCAGGGCGACACGACCGGGCCGAAGGCGCTCGTCTCGTTCGACGAGCCCATGGCGAACTCGTCGCAATTGATCTTGCCCAGCATGACCGCGCCCGCCCGCCACAGATTGGCGGTCACGGTCGATTCGTAGCGCGGCGTGAACCCGTCGAGGATCCTCGAGCAGGCGGTCGAGCGCACGCCCTCGGTGCAGAACAGGTCCTTCACGCCGATCGGCAGGCCCTCGAGCGGCCCACCCTCGCCGCTCGCGAGGCGCGCGTCGGAGGCGTCCGCCATGGCGAGCGCCTTCTCGGGCGTCTCGAGCACGTAGGCGTTGAGAGCCCGCGCCTTCGCCACGGCGTCGAGATGCGCCTGCGTCAGCTCGCGCGCGGAGAAGGACTTCTTCGCCAGCCCCTCGCGGGCCTCGGCGAGGGTGAGGTCGGTGAGATCGGTCACGGGCGTGCCCCTGGTGCGACTGGCTGCGACGGCGGCGGAGCGGATTACTCGACGACCTTGGGAACCATGAAGAAATGGTCCTCGGTCGCGGGGGCGTTGGCGACGATGTCGTCGGCCTTGTCGCCGTCGGTGACACCGTCCTCGCGGGTCTTGGTGCGCATCGGCGTCACCGAGGTCATCGGCTCGACGCCCTCGACGTTCACCTCCGAGAGCTGCTCGACGAAGGCGAGCATGGCGTTGAGCTCGCCCTGGAGGTGCGGCACGTCCTCGTCGGTCACGCGGATGCGGGCCAGGCGCGCGATGCGCCTCACGGTGTCGGTGTCGACGGACATGTCTGTTCCAAGCCGGGCTGGAGGGCGGGACGCGCCGGCTATATCATCGCCGCGACGCGGGGGGCAACCGGGAGCGGGAGCGGCGGGTGAGCGCGCGCGGGGAGACGAGCCGCGAGATCTGCGGGGTGATCGGGAGCTGGAGCGCGGGCGCCGAGGCCCCACGCGAGGCGCTCGTGCTGCCCGACGGCTGCGTCGACCTGATCCTCGCCCGCCGCCCCGGCGCGGCGCCGGAGCTGCGCGTCTCCGCGCTGATGGACGCGCCGACGCGGGTGCGCCTCGCGCCCGGCGAGCGCCTCGCCGGCTTCCGGCTCGCGCCCGGGCGGCGGATCGACGC